>NZ_JBHXRU010000004.1:0-139952 GCF_042716255.1 Streptomyces sp. NPDC058662
ATGAGACTGGCGCGGGGACTGGGCGGGCCGCGGGCTGGGGCCGCCGCCGCCGCGGCGGCGGCCGACGCCCTCGCCCTGGACGCCGCCTGCCACGTCCGGGCCGCGCGCGGCCTCGACGACCTGACCTGGGCCCTCGTCGAGAGCCAGGCCTTCACCGAAATCGCCCTGGACGCCGCCTCCTGGCCGCACGGCCCGGACTCGGCCCTGCTGTTCGGCTGCCTCCTGCACCTGTCGGACCGGACGGAGAACGCGCAGTTCTGGCTCCGGTACGCGGCCGGATCCGGATCCCGGACCGCCGCCGACTGCCTGTACCTGCTCCACCTCTCACGCGCGGAGGTCAACACCGCCCGGCACTGGAAGATCCAGGCCGACGCCCTACCCCCCGACGACCACCTGCCACCCCTGCCCGCCGTGCCCGAGGACCTCGAAGACGCCCTCGTCGCCTCGGTCATCTGGACCTCGCCACCCCTCACCACGCAGGACCTGAGCGCCCTCACCGCCCTCAGCACCGCGACAGCGGGCGCCGGACGGCCCCCCTACCGGCTCCCCGCACTCCTGCGCCACGCCATCGCCGCGCTGCCCGTCGCGGAGCACCCCGACCTGGGTGAGATCCGCAGCCCCGGCCCCCCGCTCGCGGCCGCCCTCGCCCGCCACGCGCGGCTCGACCCGACGGGGCTGACCCCCGAGGCGGTCCTGTGGGCCCCCGACGCGCCCAAGCAGCCTCCACCGACACCCGCCGCCCGCAGGTGCCCGTCCGCCGCGCGGCCCGCGCCGGCCGCGCTGGAATCCGTACACCAGGCCCTGCGTGTCCTGGAAGTCATCAACCGCCACTCGGGGGGCGTCAACCTCCCGCAGATCGCACGTGAGACGCAGCTTCCGCAGCTCGTCCTCGCCCGTGCGACGGAACGGCTGATCCGCGCGAACCTGGCCACGGCCATCGGCCCCGACGCGTACATCGCCGGCGGCGCCCTCCTGTTGACCCAGCGGGCCGGCGCGGACGGGCGCGCCAAGGTGCGCGAGACCCTCGCCTGGGTACGGGACGCGGTCGGCGCCGCCGTCTACGTGGCCCGGTACACCGACGGCGAGGTCTCCATCACCCAGTACGCGGACGGCCCGGGCACACCCCTGGTCGACGAATGGGTCGACTTCCGTGCCGCCGCCCACGCCTCCGCCGTGGGCAAGGCCCTGCTGACCCAGCTCGACCGGGCGGAGCGCGAGGACCACCTCGCCCGCCACACCATGGCCCGGTTCACCTCCCACACGCTCACCAGGCGGCAGGACCTCTTCCACCAGCTCGACACCCGCCGCCCGAACGCCCCGCTCCTCGACCTCCAGGAGTACGCGACCGGCACCGTCTGCGCGGCTGTCCCGATCACCTCCGGCCCCAACGCGGAGTGCGTGGCCCTGTCCATCCCGGTGCCCGACCCGCACCGCCTCAGGCAGGCCGCCCGGATCCTGCAGAGCGAGGCGGCGGCCGTCCTGCTCGCCCTCATCGTCGCCGGACAGCACCACGAGCCCGAGGAGGAGCTCCCGGCCGGGCGGGAGCACATCATCCTGCCCACCACGGTGTAGACCGCCGCCGTCCCCCCCCACGACCACCGTCCGGCCCCGCCCCGCCTCCGTGCGGCGCGGGGTCGGACGCCGTGGCGGCGGAGGGCCGGCCGGCCCGCGATACGTCGAGACGGATATCGGCCCCGCTGTCAAGACACGAATTCCCGAGTCATGACGTCCGGCGTCTCGATCATGCCTAGTGGAAACCGGAAACCCCCTCCACACGACGGCATGGGAGAAACAAATGGTGACGACTCCGGCGCACGGTCCGACCGAATGCGCGAAAAGGACGTCCGGAGGCTGCACGAGCGCCCTCCGCGACATATGCGGATCGCGGACCGCAGCCCTTCGGGACATCAGGCACTGGGCGACCGCGGACCGAATACCGGACGAATGCGACGGAATTTCTTTGGCCAGGTCCGTGACGGAGCACGTGCGGCGCACAGGAAAGCACTTCCTGTCCGAGCGGACGCTCGTCCGGTTGAGCGACATAAGGCGCCGCCATACCGCGCACCGCCCACTCCTCAGCACGTTTCTCGACTGCGCTCTCGACAAGCACGAGGGGCGTTTCTGGAACCGCACGTACCTCGGCCTGCCGGTCCTGGAGCTCCTCGCGGACGGAGGCCGGGCCGCCCCGCTGAGCGCGGACCGGATGTCGACCCTGCTGATGGCCGATCTCGCCCGTTTCGAGATCGAGGCGGCTGCGGCCGGGACTCCCGGAGAGCCCGAACCGGGCCGATTGGACCCCGCGACACTCAGCACCCGGCTCCGGCACACCTTGCGACTCGTGGCGAAGGGGCTCGGCCGGGCGGAGGCCGGCGACCTGCCGTCCCGCATGGCGCAGACGCCCCGGTCGAGGCTGGAAGACCTGCTGGACCATCTGCCCCGCCCGCCGGCGACGGCGTCCGGCCGATGGTTCGACGTCACCGTCCAGCCCGTCTCCGTCGTGCATGACGAGTACTTCTTCATCCGTGTGCTCCAGACCCACGAAATGCATTTCACCGAGATAGCGGCAGCGATGAGAAAGGTCATCCAGGCGCTGCGAGCGGGAAACCTGCGGGAATCCGTCCGGCAGATCGACCATGCGGTAGCGATGTTCGAGCGTGCGGCCATGCTCTTCCGCATCGTGGCCACGATCCGCGCGGAGCAGTTCTCCGCCATCCGGCAGTACACGATGGGAGCCAGCGCCATCCAATCCGAGCAGTACAAGCGCTTCGAGGGCCTGTGCGGTGTTCCGCCCATCCCGCGCCTGCGGTCAGCCGCTTTCACGGGCGTGCCTGCCGTGCGGGCCGAGCTGGCGGATTCGGGTCACGACACCGTCACCCGCGCCTATCTCGACCTCCGGAGCGGGGGAGG
Organism: Streptomyces sp. NPDC058662; assembly: GCF_042716255.1. Classification (NCBI taxonomy): domain Bacteria; kingdom Bacillati; phylum Actinomycetota; class Actinomycetes; order Kitasatosporales; family Streptomycetaceae; genus Streptomyces; species Streptomyces sp. NPDC058662. The sequence continues at coordinate 2,908 of NZ_JBHXRU010000004.1, forward strand.
TTTCGAGGATGCTCGGTGGAGCCGCCTCGACGCGGCGATCGGCCGCCTGGAGAGCGCGCACCAGCGGTGGAAGTCGGCCCACCGCGGCCTCGCCGCACGCATGCTCGGCGACGCGCACGGCTCGGGCTACACCGAGGGCGTCCCGTACCTGACGCAATGCCTGGAGAACCGCCTGTTCTGGCAACTCGGCGCCCCCGCCTGAACCCGCACGGCAGGCACCTACGCTCCCCCTGTCAGTGCCGGAAAAGGTTTGACGCCCAAAGCCCTGCGGTGGTCAGGTGGCGTCCATGAGCACAGGCCACATGCACTCCGGTATGCACCCCATTGACGTCGGCCTCGTACGGCAGTTGATCGCCGGGCAGTTTCCGCAGTGGGCGGGGCTGGCGGTGGAGCGGTGGCCGTCCGGTGGGACGGTCAATGCCATGTACCGGCTGGGCGACGGCATGGTCGTCAGGCTGCCGCTGGTGCGGGGCGGGGCAAAGGACGTGGCGCTGGAACAGGAGTGGCTGCCCCGCCTCGCGTCCCGTCTGCCCACGCGCATCCCCGAGGTGTTGGGAGCCGGAAAGCCCGCTCATGGGTATCCGTGGCCGTGGTCGGTGTACCGGTGGCTGGAGGGGGAGCTTCCCGAAGCGGGAGCATTGAGTGACCCCGTGCCGCTGGCCGAGGATCTGGCCGCGTTCGTGGCGGCGATGCGGGGTATCACGCTGCCGGCGGCGCCGAACGCGCACCGGGGTGGGCCGGTCGCCTCGCAGGACGCGGAGACCCGCGGAGCCATCGAGGAACTGCGTGGGATACCGGAAGAGGACGTCGACTGCGACGCCGCGACCGCCGTGTGGGAGGAGACGTTGCGGGCGCCGGGCTGGGACGGGCCGCCGGTGTGGCTGCACGCCGATCTGATGCCGGGCAACGTGTTGATCGACGGCGGCAGGCTGGCCTCGGTGATCGACTTCGGGTGCGCAGGGGTGGGGGATCCGGCCTGCGATCTGTTCCCGGCGTGGAATCTGCTGCCGGCGGATGGAAGGGAAGCCTTCCGCGAGGCACTGGCCGTGGATGAGGCGACGTGGATCCGCGGCCGGGGGCGGACCCTCTCGCAGGCGCTGATCGTGTTGCCGTACTACCGGGAGACCAACCCCGCGATGGCACACAATGCCCGGCATGTGATCCGGACGGTTCTGGACGAGATCTGAGACGTACCACCGCCGCGGCCTCCGACGGGATCAGGGTTGGAGCCGCTTGAGGAAGTACACGTCCTCGTGGCCGGCCGGGAAGCCCGGGACCCGGGCCGTCTCCTCGTAGCCGTGCCGGGCGTAGAAGGCCGGCGCCTGGAAGGTGAACGACGAGACCAGGATCGTGGCGCAGCCACGGCGCCGCGCCTCGGCCTCGGCGGCGGTCAGCAACTTCGCGCCCCAGCCGCCGCCCCGGCTGTCCTCGCGGACCCAGGTCATCCCGATGCCCGCCCGGTCGCCCCAGCTCCAGCCGGACAGCCCCGCGACCAGTGCGCCGTCCGCGTCCGTGATCCGTACGGTGAACTCGGACTGCTCGTGCCCGGCCGTCGCCGCCCGGTTGAAGGCGTCCAGTTCCTTGCTCAGCCGTGCGTCGAGTTCGGAGTCCGGTCCGCCGGTGGTGATGTCCGTTCCGCTGTCGTCCATGGCGCTCATCATATTGACGCCTCCGTGTTCGGCTGGGCCATCGCGCCGCTCTCATCAGCGCGGTCAGGGTCGTGGGTGATCACCTGGTGTTCGCGGGTAGGTTGCATCTCTACGCATCGGACAAGGGGCACGGAGCAGCACATGGTGGCGCAGCGGGGAGACAAGGGCGGTGCGGGTCTGCCGTCGGCGGTGGTGGACTGCGCGCTCTACGAGGACGGCCACCGCATCCCCGGCCAGGTGAGCCTGGACACGGTCATGAAGCGGATAGACCCGCAGGAGGGCCGGTTCGCGTGGATCGGCCTGTACGAGCCCACCGAGGAACAGCTGCAGGAGGTCGCCGAGGCCTTCGGCCTGCATGCCCTCGCCGTGGAGGACGCTGTCCACGCGCACCAGCGGCCCAAGCTGGAACGCTACGACGACATGCTGTTCCTGGTGCTGAAGACGATCGTCTACGTCGACCACGAAAAGGTCACCGCGACCAGCGAGATCGTCGACACCGGCGAGATCATGGTCTTCGCCGGTCCCGGCTACGCGATCACCGTCCGCCACGGCAGTGCCCCGCCGCTGGACGACGTACGCCGACAGCTCCAGGACGACCCGCGGCAGCTGGGCTGCGGACCCGCCGCCGTCCTGCACGCGGTCGCGGACATGGTCGTCGACCGCTACATGGACGTCGCGGACGCCTTCGCCGGCGACGTCGACAGCCTGGAAGCCGAAGTCTTCTCCCCCGACCACCCCGTCGACGCCGCCCGCATCTACCAACTCAAGCGTGAACTGCTGGAGTTCAAGCGCGCCGTCATGCCACTCGCCGGCGCCCTGCAGCGCCTCAGCGACGGCACCGTCCCCGGCATTCCCCCGAAGGTCGCCACGTACTTCCGGGACGTGGCCGACCACCACCAGCGGGTCAGCGAACAGATCCTGTCCTTCGACGAACTCGTCACGGGCATGCTCAGCGCCAGCATCGCCCAGCTCGGCGTCCAGCAGAACGCCGACATGCGCCGCATCAGCGCCTGGGCCGCCCTCATCGCCGTCCCCACCATGATCGTCGGCGTCTACGGCATGAACTTCGACCACATGCCCGAACTCAAGTCCCCGTACGGCTACCCCGCCGTCTGGGTACTCATAGCGATCGTGTGCACCGTCATCCACCGCGCGCTGCGCCGCAACAAATGGCTCTAGCGGCGCCTTCGGACCCCGGACCGACTAGCGGGGGAGGAGGGCGCTCACGGTCTTGCCGCCGGTGGTCAGGTGGGTGACGGCGGTGGCCTGTGCGAGCTGGTTGACCATGGACCAGCCGAAGCCGCCGCTCCCGCCGTACAGGTCGGGGGTGCGTGTGCGCGGCGCGTGCGGGCTGGGGTCCTGGACCGCCACCTCGATACCGTCCGCGTGGGCGGTCAGGGTCAGGGTGCAGGTTCCCCCGCCGTGGCGCAGGGCGTTGGTGACGAGCTCCGAGACGGCGAGCACCGCGTCATCGGCCGCCCGGGTGGAAACCGGCGGCTGTGCGAGACGGTCGAGGAAATTCCGCGTACCGGCACGCGCGTCGCCGAGGGAGGCCGTGGACGGGTCGGCCGACACATCGAGGCTCATCCTGTGCCCGGTCATGATCGGAACGGCGATGCTCGTGGTGCCCATCAGGTCCCCCTGGCCTCTCCGGGCCGGCGACGTCGGCCCGCGTCCGTTCTTCTGCCCGTCGCTGAGGCGCTCAACCCGAAGCGACTCCCGTGTGCCCTCTCGGCATCTGTAGCCGATTACCTCCTCATCGCACACGCGAAAATCTATGGTGTGCGGAGTAGACATTGGGTCGTGGTGTGGTTACGATTTCTCCCGTAACGCAGAGAGACCGCAGGGCCCGGCGGAGACGAAGTGCCGGGCGGAGGGACTGGACGCCACCAGGATCGCCCGGACGCCACGCGAGTCCGGGTACCGCAGGACATCGTGAGTGAAGTGGTCTCCGGTCACGCATCCGCGATCCCCGCACCCCCGACGAAGTGCAGGTCGGGCGAGCGGAAACCCACGGCCGGCGCAGTACAGGCCGGCAGATGGTGCTGCAGTTCCTCGGGGCCCTGGTGCCACAGGCATCAGGGCCCCTCCACATGCCCCACAGAGAGGTGTGATGACCGCAGACGACTCCTTCGGCCGTCTCGACGACGACGACTACCCCGCCTTCACCATGGGCAGGGCCGCCGAGATGCTCGGCACCACCCAGAACTTCCTGCGCGCGATCGGGGAGCACCGTCTGATCACCCCCCTCCGCTCACCTGGCGGGCACCGCCGCTACTCCCGCTACCAGCTGCGCATCGCCGCCCGCGCCCGCGAGCTCGTCGACCAGGGCACCCCCATCGAGGCCGCCTGCCGCATCGTCATCCTCGAAGACCAGCTCAAGGAAGCCCGGAACCGCAACGCGCAGCAGCGCGGTGGTCAGGTGCGGGACCGGGCCAACGCCTGAAGGGCGGTCTTTCCGGGCGCGGGCGAGGATGGAGTGGAAGGGCGGGCGGGGCTGCCCGCAGGTCGTCGGTGTCCGGCGGGCTGGTGCCCGCGGCTCCGTGTCCACGTGGTGCAATGTGGTCGGTCCGGGGCCCTGCGTGCGCGAGGCCGGCTGACTGGTGGGCGCGTTATCGATTCATCTGGAGGGGCTGTGATCGCAGGAGAGCCGGGCGGGAGCGGTGGGCCTGGTTCTGGTCTTCGCGTGAACGGTGGTCCTGTCCGCCAGGGGACGACGCTGGCGGGGATGCTGGAGGCGGCGGAGGCCGCGCCACCCGTGGAAGCCCTCGATGTGGTCGCGCGGATGCTCAAGGAACGCCTCGGGGCGGTGTCGGTGTCCTTCCTGATCACGGACTTCACGGGGAGCTCGGTCGTACGGCTGGGAGCCGCGGGCAGCGTCGACACGGGTGAGCGCGCCCAGCGCATCACGCTGCGCGGCACGCTGTACGACGACGTGATCCGCAGCCAGCGCCCCAGCGTGCAGGACGAAGGCCCGGGGATGCTCGTACGGGTGGTCGTTCCCGTGACCAATCGTGGGGACGCCATCGGGCTCCTGGAACTGTTCCTGCCCGCGCCGCCCGACGCGGAAGTGACGCGGGAGATCGGTGAGACGGCGCACGCGCTGGCCTACATCGTGATCGCGAACCGGTCCTTCACCGACGTCTACCAGTGGGGCCGTCGTACGCGGCCGCTCAATCTGGCCGCGGAGATCCAGCACCGGCTGCTTCCGGCGTCGTTGGCGTGCGAGGCCGCGCAGTTCGCTGTGGCCGGTGCGCTGGAACCGGCCGACCATGTCGGAGGTGACACCTTCGACTACGTGGTCGACCGGGACACTGTCCAGTTGTCCGTCACCGATGCCATGGGGCACGACGTCGCCGCCTCACTGCTGGCCACCCTGGTGGTGGGCGCCCTGCGCCGGGCCCGGCGGGCGGGGGAGGGCCTGCGGGAACAGGCCCGACAGGCCGACGCGGCCATGCGCGAGCACGGCCGCGAAGGCTACGTGACCGGTCAGCTGCTGCGGATCAGCCTGCTCGACGGTGCCACCGAGTTCATCAACGCCGGGCACCCCTGGCCCCTGCGGATGCGGGACGGCGAAGTGACCCAGATCGTTCCGGAGGTCGATCTGCCGTTCGGCATCCTCAGCCCGCGCGACTACCGGGTGCAGTCACTGGACCTGCGGCCCGGCGACCGGCTGGTGATGCTGACGGACGGCATGCTGGAACGCAACGCCGTTACCGTGGACCTCTCCAAGCTCATCGTCCGCACCCGCGACCTGCATCCCCGGGAAGCCGCGCGCACCCTCATCGGGGCGATCGTCGAGGCCGGCGACGGGCACCTGGAGGACGACGCGACCGTCATGTGCCTCGACTGGCACGGCGTCGCCCCGACCCAACGGGACGCCGCCACCGGCGCCGACCTCGCCGACGCCTCTCGCCCCTCAGCCCCAGGGACCCCTCCCGAACGGTGACTCCCGGGGTGACGCGCCCCACATCGGCCGCCGCGGTTCGTTCTGCGACCCGTTCCCCTCGGCGGTGGCCGTGCGCCACCCGATGCCGGGCGGGGCGGTATACCGCCTCGTTGATGGTGACGCGTGGAGGGGGAACACGCACGCCGTCACACGTTGAACAGGGCGCCGCGGACGGCATCGGCGCCGGCATCGGCGTCGGCTTCGGCCCCGGACCAGCCCGTCACGGTGATGCGGGTCTCCTCGCCCGGGAGCAGAGTGACCAGCCCCCGGTCCGCCACAGCTGCGGGCCCGAGCCGGTCGGCCTGCAGCAGGAGATCGCGAACGACGGTGCGTGCCGTGACGACGACGACCGGGCCGCCGTCGCCGGCTCCCGCCTCGATCCGTACGTCGTACTCCGCGGCGGTGTAGCCGAACTCCCGGTCGACCACGGGGAAATGCACCGCGCGCAGGCTGTCGCAGTCGGCGACGAGGAACTCCTTGCGGGAACCCTCTTCGGGTAGCAACTCCACCGGGACCGCCTGCCTCACCACCGTGCGCGCGTCGGCCTCCAGTACGAGGCCGGTCCTCCGCAGCACCGTGCCGCCGGCATCGAGGCGGCGCAGGGTGACCGTGGTGCGCCAGGGCGTGCCGGACTGGTTGTCGAGGACCAGCACCGGCCCGTCGTCCGTGGGAACGAGGGCGAGCACCCGGTCGGCGTACACCCGGCGCAGCTCGTGGTAGAGCGGCTTGCAGCGGCCGTCGCCGTCGATCGCGGACCAGGAGCTCACCGGCCAGCAGTCATTGAGCTGCCACACCACCGTGCCCGCGCACACGGGCCAATTCGACCGCCAGTGTTCGATGCCGGCGGCCACGGCCCGCGCCTGGACCACCTGGGCCAGGTAGTGCCAGCGGTCGAAGTCCCCTTCGGGGAGGTCGAAGTGGCGCTCGATGCCCCGGTTCAATTTGCCGTTGCCGTCCTCGGCCTTCTGGTGGTGCAGCATGCCGGGCGATTCGGGGGCGAGTTCCTCACCTGGAAGCGCGCGGCGCAGAGTCGCGAGGGCGGCCGGGGCCTGCCAGCCGAACTCGGCGCAGAAGCGGGGGACGTTCGCCCGGTAGTCGGCGTAGTCCCGGCGGTTCCACACCTCCCAGGAGTGGTGGGTTCCGTGGCGGGGGTCGTTCGGGTGGTGGTCCCAGGAACCGGACCAGGGGCTGCCCGCCGTGTACGGGCGGGTGGGGTCGAGCTCGGCCACGACTCGGGGCAGGAGTCCGAGGTAGTAGCCCTCTCCCCAGGAAGCGCCCGCGAGCGGCTTCTCCCAGTCCCAGTCGCGAAATCCCCACAGGTTCTCGTTGTTGCCGTTCCACAGGACCAGACTCGCGTGCGGCATCAGCCGGACAACGTTGTCGCGCGCCTCAGCCTCGATCTCGCGGCGCAGCGGCTGCTCTTCGGGGTAGGCGGCGCAGGCGAAGAGGAAGTCCTGCCAGACCATGAGGCCGAGTTCGTCGCACACGTCGTAGAAGGCGTCGTCCTCGTAGATGCCGCCGCCCCACACCCGGACCAGGTCGACATTGGCCTCGGCGGCCTGCGTGAGGCGGGTGCGGTAGCGCTCGCGGGTCACGCGCGAGGGCAGGACGTCGTCGGGGATCCAGTTGACGCCCCGGGCGAAGATCCGCACACCGTTGACGACGAAGGTGAAGGACGTGCCGTGCTCGTCGGCTGAGCGGTCGACCGCGACCGTGCGGAAGCCGACGCGGCGTTCCCAGCTGTCGAGGCGCTGCCCTCCCTCGTCGAGCAGGACTACTTCGAGGTCGTACAGCGGTTGGGCGCCATGTCCGCGCGGCCACCACAGCTCCGGTTCGGCGACGTCCAGGATCAGCACGGTCTCGTCGCCCTCGAAGGTGGTCCGCGCGACGGTTCCGCCGACGGTGGCGCGCAGGGTGAGCGGCCGACCGGCGCCGCTCGGGGCGCGTTCGGTGCGGATCCGCAGTTCGACCCGGCCGGCGGCGCCGTCCACGTCCACCGTGACCAGGGGGCGGACTTCGGCGAGCCGCCCGGTCGACCAGTGTTCCAGGCGTACCGGCCGCCACATTCCGGCGGTCACGACGGTGGGCCCCCAGTCCCAGCCGAAGCTGCAAGCCATCTTGCGGATGTACTGGAAGGGCTCCGGGTAGACGTTGGGACGCTCGCCCGTCAGGACGCGGACACGGTCGGCCTCCTCGTAGGCCGAGCCGAAGCGGACCTCCAGCGGACCCGTACGCCCGGTGACGTCGAAGCGGTGGACGCGGTGCATGTTGCGGGTGGTGCCGAGGCTCTCGCCTGCCAAGACGACCTCGGCGGCGGTGTCGAGACCCTCGAAGACGAGATGGGCGCGCTCGTGCTCGCTGTCGTGACGCAACTCGGTGACATAGGTCCAATGCCGGCGTCCTACCCACGCGATGCCGTTCTCGTTCTGTCCGACGCAGGGGTCGTCCAAGACCCCTGCGGCCAGCAGATCGGTGTGAACACAGCCCGGGACCCGGGCGAGGAGCAGGGCGTCCTCGTGGCGCAGGCTCCATCCCTCGTTCAGCTGCGTGACGTCCCTCATGGTGTGCGGCTCCAATTGCCCTCGTGCGGGCGGTGGTACGGGGGTACGCCGACAAACTAGCCGCACGGTCATGGCCCGCGGGGCCGCCTTCGCTCCGGAGCGCGATGTGCCGGTCGGCCGTCATGCGGACCATGAGCGTTGGACCACGACCCGGACCACGCCTCGCGGGGGAGGGCCACCATCCTGCCGGCCAAGCGGCGCGACCCGGCGATCTGGTCGGTAGCCGCAGCGCTGAGCACGCATCCGGCACCGTCCCACAGGCCGTTCGGTGCCGAAGTGCTGCGGCTGACACATCTCCTCGTTGACGGCGACGAGGACGCGCTCGCGCCTCGCCCTGCACGACGACGAGCGCTGCTGATGCTGCGCGCCAGCTGGGGCCTCGGCTCGGTCGCGTGGCACCCTTGTCAGTAGACCTGATGGCCGGAGTGAAAGTTGAGCCGTTCGTTGATCCGTGTCGCGCGAGGAGCCACTGGGTTCCGGGGGCAGGGCGATGATCCGTTGCCGCGGTCGGACGTCGTGGCCTTCAGGACTTCCTGCCACGCTGCGGCCCGATCGATTCTGGGCACGGTCGGCGAAGTGACCCCGGCCGGAGCCGCGTCGAGCTTCCATACAGCCCTGGTCATCACCTCGTTCAGTCGGTTCACAGTCCTGTGCCACGGCGTGCTCCCGGTGGTCGCCTTTGTGGCGAGCCCACCGCGGGCTGGTGCGCCGTTGCCGGCCTTCACGCCCCCGCCGGCATGGGCGGCCGCGCTTGCGGTGGGCGGCTTTCGGCTGCTGGGAGTCGGTGAACTGAGCATTGCCGTTGGCTTCGGCTGACACCAGTGAGCTCACCGCAGAAGAGCTGAAGCAAGTGGGCTACTGGCGCCCGAGCACCGTCGGCGAGCTGATGTTCAACTGGTGGGACTGAACGGGGTCGGCCGGGGCCGGGCGGGCAGCGAGGCGACGGGTCACCTGCTCAGGGACGGTAGATCAACTGCATGAGGGATGCCACGATCAGGGTCCACACGCCGATACCGAGCAGCCACCACCATTCGGCGACCGCGCCCGCCGTGATCATGGCGGTCGCGCCCACTGTGAGGGCGATGATCCTGAGCCGCATGCGGCGGTCCGGTGTGGAGGTCATGGTCTGGCATGCCTTTCGGTCCCCCCCCCGCCTCGGCGTCCTCGCCGGTGGCGGGTGCGGCGCGTGGTTTGTCAGCCTCCGACGTGGATGCCGGGGCGGCGTCCGGGGTCGGGTTCGTGGCTGCGAATGATCTCGCGGGTGACCGGCGCGGTGTCACCGCGTCCCAGGAGGAAGTAGCGGACCATGTGGACCAGCGGACTGCCCTCCGCCCAGGCGAAGTAGCAGTGCGGTTGGACGCCGGTGGCATCCCGCAGGGCCAGCAGGATGGCGGCGATGGCGTTCGGCGCCGCCGGCGCGGCCGCCCGTAGGATCCGGTGGCCGCCGACCTCGACTCCCTGGACGGTGAGGGTGTCGCTGAAGTCCGAGGGGTCGACCACGTCGATCTCCAGGAAGAGGACGTCTGCGCGGCCGGGCACCGGGTTGACGCCGCGCTGTTCGCGTTCCTTGTCGCTGTACTCGGCGACGTCGCCGGCCTGACGGCGGTTGGCGATGATGTTGATCGAGTCGTCGTGGGCCAGCGTGGCATCGATGAACCGGCGTGCGTCGGCGTCGAAGACGATGCGGTCGGCGCGCAGTTCGGTGGTCCGGGAGACGCGCGAGACCAGCGACACGACGATGATTCCGGCGATGAAGAAGGCGGAGATGACGATGCCGTCGGGCTTGTCGATGATGTTCGCGACCAGGGCGTAGAGCAGGACAGCGGTGAGCAGCGCGAAGCCGACCGTGGTGGCTCGGCGGCGGTGGCGGGCGGTGGACACGGTGACGGCGAAGGCGCCGGAGACCATCATGGCGAGAATGCCGGTGGCGTAGGCGCCGGCCTGATCGTCCACGTCGGCGTCGAAGGCGATCGTGATCGCGATGCACAGGAGGGTGTAGACAATCACGACCGGGCGGACGGCCCGTCCCCATTCGGGGGCCATGCCGTAGTCGGGCAGGTAGCGGGGGACGATGTTGACCAGTCCCGCCATGGCGGAGGCGCCGGCGAACCACAGGATCAGGATGGTGCTGATGTCGTAGACGGTGCCGAACGCCTCCCCGACGTGCTCGTGGGCCAGCCAGGCCAGGGCACGGCCGTTGGCGGCGCCACCCGGTTCGAACAACTCGTGCGGGATGAGGAGGGTGGTGACGAAACTCGCGGACAGCAGGTAGACGCTCATGATGAGGGCGGCGGTGGTCAGCAGTCGGCGGGCGTTACGGATCCGCGAGCGCAGCCGCTGCTCCGCGTCGTCGCCCTCGGCTGCGACGAGCGGCATCATGCTCACGCCGGTCTCGAAGCCCGACAGGCCGAGCACCAGCAGCGGGAAGGCGAGCAGTGCCGGGCCCATGAGGTCGCCGAAGCCGCCTCCGCCCGCTGTGAGGGCGTCGGTCCACGCCGACCAGGCCCCGGGGGTGGTGAACACGTGGACCAGGCCGATGCCGATGACGATCGCGTTCAGTGCGAGGAAGACCGCGACCAGGGGGATGGCCACGCTGACGGCCTCGCTGAACCCGAGCAGGAACACCCCGCCGAGTACGAGCAGAAGCGCCACCGTCAGAGCGACCTCGTGGCCGTGCAGCGCGGCGGGGAAGAAGGGGTTCTCCACCACGTGCACGGAGGCGTCCGCGGTGGACAGGGTGATCGTGATGATCCACGAGGTGGCGACGAAGCCGAGCAGGACCAGCACGAACAGCTTGCCCCACCAGAACGGCAGCAAGTCCTCCAGCATCGCCACCGACCCGGCGCCGTGCGGGCTCTCCTTCGCCACCCGCCGGTACATCGGCAGCATGCCCAGCAGGGTCAGTGCCACGATCAGCAGCGTCGCCAGCGGCGACACCGCCCCAGCCGCCAGGGCGGCGATCGCGGGTACGTAGGCCAGGCTGGAGAAGTAGTCGACGCCGGTCAGGCACATCACCTTCCACCACGGGTGCGGCTTGGCATGCCCCTCATCGGCCGCCGGCCCCACGGGCTGCACCTGGTGCCGCAGCATCCACCGTCCGAACCCGCCCGACGGCTGAGCCCGACGGGCAGGACTGTCCACCACCTCGGGCATACCCGTGTGATCCGCGTCCCTCATGTCCCCATCAACCTTTCCCTACCCGCCCACATCACCGCCGCCAGCTCGGGGCCGCACGGCGATCATCGAGTATGTGCCTGCCCCCGACGCGGACCGGCACCGGCCAGACCAGCCCCATTCCCCGCCCTCCCCGAGCGCCAAGCGCACCGCCCGCCCAGCCGGCCACGCTCGCAACACGCCGCGCCATAACGGGAAAACCCCCGGCCAGTGCCATGCCACCGCCTCCGAGCGCCACCTGCCCTGCGGACGCCACGGCGCTTCTGGGCACACCTCAGCCCGCAGAAAACCCTTACGCATCCCTAACGCCCGGAACGGCGCGCGCCACTCTGCCGGCGCAGCCTGCCGCCGCCCCCGGCCCGCCGACCTGGAACCGCAGGCAAACGGGCCGGTGTGACTCGGAGTGCTCGGAGTACTCGTGCCGGTCGGGGGCGGGAGTCTGCGGAGAGGGACCACTCATCAGGACGGTCGGGCCCAGGTCGCAATGTGTTCGACGGGATCAGCTCGTGCGGGGGATCATGTGCGGGTGTCGCCGATCGAAGCAGCAGCCGATGACCTGCAGGACCTCGCCGCGCTCTGGAGTATCGGCGAGGCCCGAGCGCACGATGTCGTCGAGGCCGCCTGCGCGGCACTCGTCGCCGGACTCGACAGCCCCGCACTCCGCATCCTGGCCGGATACACCCGCGCCGAGGCGCAGTACGAGTTGCCCGACCTGCTTCCCGTCGTGCTCGATGAGCTGGGCCTGACCTTCTACCCGCGCGACGGCGAGGCCGGGCCGGAGGCTGCCGTGCGGGCGTTCGCGCACCAACTGCTGGCCGGCAAGGTGACACCGCGAGAGCTCGCCCTGCGTATCCACCAGCGGTTCGGTCATCAACTGCCCCTGGCCGAACGTCTTGCCGAGCTCGATGACGAGTGCGACAGCATCGAGTACGGAGACAGGACGTTGGTCCAGCTCGATGCCGAGGTCACGGTCGAAGCCCGGCGTCTGGTGTACGGCCCGCCATCAGACACGGCCTAGTCCTGCCAGTAGAACAGCAGGGTCGCGATGTCGAGTGGTTCGCGCGCCCCGAAGTAGTAGACGCCGAGGCCGGTGACGCGGATCGATCCGGTGGCCCCGTCGATCCAGCGGAAGCCGGCCGCTTCGAGGGCAGCGCGGGCCTCCGGATGGTCCCCGTGGCCGCCGGCGAACCGCCCCAGCGTGCTGATGAGTACTTCGCGGCCGCCGGCCAGGCCCCCGTACCCGATCACGTGGTACGTACCGCCGCCCTGGTGGTGGGCGTCGCCGCAGGAGACCGCGGGGCGCGGCGCCAACCCGGCCGACGTCAGCGCGGCTCCGGCCAGGGCCAGTTGCCGCTCCTCGTCCGGCGGTTCCGGCGGCTCGGTGCACAGGGCCTCAATCCGCCAGCGCGGATCGCTCTGCTTCTCGCAGTCGCGTCCGTACTCGTGCACGATCGCCCGACGGAGTTCCTCGTCCAGTCCCTCCACCTCCACCCGCGGGCATCCCAGCTCCTCGTACACGGTCCGGGTCTGTGCCACGTCACCCGTCAGCCGGTGCAGTGCGTACGCGGCCCACAGCTTCGCGTCGACGGTCGGCGCCTCGGCGAGGTAGGCGGCGACCCGCACCGGGCAGGTCAGCAGGGACTGGGTGAGGTGGGCGACCTGAGTGTCGGGGTCGGCCAGCGCGTCGGTGACGTCCTCGCCGGCGCGGTGCCGCACGCGGACGGCGACGGCTCGATCCTCCGGCCGCGCGGCGTCGAGCCCGGAGAGTACGGCCCGCACCCCGTGCCGGTCCGCGAGCGTGTCCAGTCCGGCCTCCCCGACCGCCCGACGGGTCGGCCAGTGACTGAAGGCGAGGGTGGCCAACTCGGGTGCCGCCGTCAGGTCCCCGAGCGCCCCGCGCGCCTGGAGGACCGCCTCAGGCATCCCGTACGCGGCCTCGTGGCGCCGGTCCTCGTGACGCAGCCAGGGCAGGAGCTCGGCCCGGTCCGCGAGGAGGCCGAGCAGCGCCTTGCGGACCGTCCCCGAGTCGTCGGTGTCACGGACGCACGCGAGCAGCTCGCCGACCCGCGCCGACGGCACCCGACCGGCCAGAGCGTCCACGCAGGCCGTCCGGCGCCACCAGGGCTGCGTGCGCTCGACGGCGCACCGTGCGAGCAGGTCGGGGTCGTACGCCCGCAGCCCGACGGCGTCGGTCCGGCCGGCCTCGGGCGTCAGGGTCTCGATGTTCGGGGTGCGGTGCGGCATCCCGGGATGCTACTGCGCTCCGCGGCACGGCCCGAAACGGATATGCACCGCACCCCGACGCGACGTGCACCGGTGGTGAGCCTGAGGTGGTCCGGGTGCGGACGCCAGTTGCGCCCGGTGGGTCAGAGCGCGGTGAAGAAGTGGTCCGGCACGTCGTCGAGGACGAAGCCGTTGTCGAGGCGGACGCGGACCGTGACGCTGGGGCCCCGCTTCTCGTACTCCCTCCACTCGGGCCGCAGAGAGGCGATCTGCTCTTCGAGCCGCCGCCTGCTCTCGGTGGGCATGTCACTGCCGAACGAGTCGAGGAGTGACGTGAGCCGCGCGAACTCCCGGACCCCCTCGCTCTGGGGCCGCTCCTCGACCACCCGCTCGACCGTCCCCTCCGTGCCCGCCGCCAAGGACAGGGATCCGACGAGAGACACCACGGGCTCGGGGGAGGCGTCGTCCGCCCATCCCGTCGAGTCGAACAGCTTGGTGTCCGTCGCCAGTCGTACCCGCCGGCCTTCTGTCAGGGTCATCGCTTCTTCTCTTCATCTCTCGCGTCGGGACTCGCACCGGCCCCGTGCCGCTCGCCCGGGGACGATGCCAGTATCGGTGCCAGGCACCTACCGGTCCGGCCACCCAGAGCGGAAGCCCTACGCCGTAGGAGGGGCAGCGCCTACCCGCCCCACCAGTCCCCGGATCAGTTCTTCGTCATGCCGTACACGATCAACCCGACCATGACGATGCCCACGACCTTCAACGCGCGCCGCACACCGAGCAGTTTGATCAGCACAGGCAGTCCCTTCTCGAAGCGCCGGCGGGCGCCGACCCCACCGTCCGCGTCCGCAGGATACGACCTAGCCGGCGAACCGGCCGCAGAGCCAGTTGCCCGGTTCCGCCGGGTCGTCGCTGATCCAGAACTGGCGCCACAGCAGTGCGAACTCCTCGCGGCTGAGGTGGCCGTCACCGTTCAGGTCGAGCAGTTCGAAGACGCCCGTCATGTCCGCGGACTGCCCGTTCCAGGTCTCGACGAGCATGCGGTGTTCCTCCGGGGAGATGCGGCCGTCGCCGTTGGCGTCCACGGCGTCGAAGACGGTATCGGCGGTCGCGGTCACATCCGCGACCATCGCGGGCAGTTGGTCGACGAGTGAGAGCAGCTCTCCCATGTCGACCGCGCCGTCCCCGTTCGCGTCCCCGGCCTCCAGCAGCGCCGCCCACCAGCCCATCAGCAGCGCTTCGACCCGTGCGCCCAGTTCCGTTCCGGGTCCCGCTCCCGGCAGCCGGTTCCACCGGGTGACGAGTGCCTTGAAGTCCTCCTCGCGCAGGTAGCCGTCTCCGTCCGCGTCGAACGCGGCGAACATCCCCCTGAGCTTGCGCTCCTGGAACACACTGGCCATGAGCGGCCTCCCTCGACGCCGAACCGAACCGAGCCCTACGAACCGAACCCTGCCGTCCGCCCGCCGCCCACCGCGGACGCGGACAGCTCGTAACCATAGGTCGCGACGCACCTCGACCCCCACGGGCACATAGGCGCGAGCGGTCACCTGTTCTGCCGCCGCGGGACACCGCACCGGGACACCGCGGCGCCGGAACCTGAGCAACTCCCGTGCCGGGGGCGCCGCCGCGTTGGAGTACGTGCTTGCCGAAGCTCCCGACATCAACCGTGAACTGGGCGAGATCGCCACCCGAGCCGCCGAGGAGACCCGAGTCATGGCGCAGAACAACTTCCACTTCCACGGCCGGACCACGTTCATCAACCAGCCGGTGGACACGGTCATCAGCGACTTCCAGAACGACCACCGCACAGGCGCCGGGGTCGCCGAGCTGGTCCAGATGCTCCGACTGGTGCTGACGAGCAGGGACCTGGCCGACGCCGAGCGGCAGGAGGCGGTGTCCCCAGTCCACGGTGGCGGCCGACCTGGCGACCGGGGCCCCCGACCGCCAGGTACCGACGCGGCTCGAACGGCTGCACACCCTGGTGGCCGGGGCGGCGGACATCGCCCAACCGGCCGCCGTGCTGATCGGCGCTGTCAGCGGGCTGGCACCGCTGTAGCCCGTCACGGCACGCCACCGGGCGACTCGATATCCCCACCGGGCCCGCGCGGGCGGCCCCCGCCTCCCCGCCGCCGGCACCCCGGCACGTAACGGCGTCAACCGGGGCGCGGCGGCCGGCGGGGGCCGGGGCCGGCGCAGCGGACGCAGGTGGTCGCCGCCGGACGGATCTCCAGCCGCTCGGGCGGGATCGTCCGGCCGCAGGCTTCGCACTGCCCGTACTCGCCGCGTTCGAGCCGTTCCAGCGCCCGGTCCAGTTCTTGCAGGTGTTCGCGTGCCTGCGCCATCAGGGCGGCTACGTGGGCCCGCTCGAACGCCGTGCTGGCCCCCTCCGGGTCGTGCTCGTCGTCGACCGCGACCAGGGCGTTCGCCGCGACGATCCCGTCGAAGTCCTGGCTCAGCGCGGCCGCGCGCGCGAGCGTGTCGGCACGGTCGGCCGCGAGACGTGCGCGGACGCCCGCGAAGACGGCCTGTCCGCGCTCGTCGCGGTCATTCCGGGATGCATCGCCCATATGCGGCACAACGCCGGCCAGCGGTCCCCGATTCCCCCGCCCGCCGCACAGTCGGCCGGGGCAGCCAGCGCACCGTTACCCACAGGGAGCTCATGCTGTCGTTTCGGTGGTACTGGGAGGTGTTGCCCTTTCCGTACTCGCGGATGACTACCCGCGGAGGAATGCCGCCGTGGTCGCCACGAACCAGTCGGCGTCGTCGAGCCAGGGAGAGTGGCCCGCACCGGGCTGTACCGCGAGCGTGGCGTCGGGGAACGCAGCCGCGAATTCGGCGGCGGACACTGGCGGGCTGTTCAGATCGAACTCCCCGGTCAGCAGCAGGACACGGGCGTCACAGGCGGCGAGTGCCGCGCGAGTGCTCGCCGGACTGAAGGCGCCCTCGGCCGCGAAGAGAGCGACAGCTTCCCGGTTGGTGGGTCGACTGGCCGCGTGGTGTTGCCGGGCCGGCTCGTCCCACCGGCCGCAGAAGAAGGGTGCGACGGCTTCCCAGTCGCTGCCCGTGCCCTCGTTGATCGCCTGCAAGGCGGCGAACGCCGCCGGGAACCACGGCTCGTCCTTACGGAGCTGCGCGAGTTCGAGCCGGGTCTCGGCGGTGATCGCTATGTCGACAGCTCGGGCGCTGGGGCCGATGAGGGCGAGCTTGCTGACTCTCTGCGGATACCGGGCCGCGTACTGCGTCGCGATGTTCGTGCCGGCGGAATGGCCGAGCAGGTCCATCCGCGGAAGGCCCACGTGCTCGCGCAGTGCCTCGACGTCGTCGACCAGGCGATCGCAGCGGTAGGACGAGGCATCTCGGGGAATCGCGGAGCGGCCGGTCCCGCGCAGGTCCAGCACGATCAGCCGGTAGTACGTGGACAGGCCGCCGAGGTCGCCGAGGTAAACGGAGTCGGCAGGGCCTCCCGGGACGCAGAGGACCGGGTCGCCGTCACCGATCACCCGGTAGGAGAGCTCGGTTCCGTCAGGAGCATAGAAGGTGGGCATGAAGCGGATCCTGCCACCCATAACCTCGTTGTACAACCAGGTTATAGTGAGGACGTCCTGGTGTATAACCAGGTTGTGACATACGACGAGAGCGCCCACCGGATCCCCGCGACGCTTACCGAGGAACAGGCCGAGCGGATGCTGGCCCGCATGAACGAGGTCATCCGTGCGGGCGAGGAGATGCGAAAGCTGCGGGCCGAAATGATCAAGGTGTTCGCCGGCTTCGGCTGGACACAGGAACGCATCGCGCAGCTCACTGACATGAGCCAGCCCGCCGTGTCCAAACAGATGGCGAAGCACAGGACCGATGGGCCGGGACCACCGGTGGACGTGTCCCTCGACCAGCGCGATATCCCCTGGCTCGAAGGGCGGCTCTGGGGGCTCGGCCAGGAGATCTCCGAGACGCTCGATGAAACCGCGCGCTGTACCCGCTGCGTCAACGCACTCACCCGGGGGAGGAAGCGCTTCACACCCCAGACCGTCGACGAGCTGCGACGTCTCGTCGAGGAGGACCTGAGGCTGCACCGGAGGGAACTGCACGCCGGTCACCGGGCGGCGTACGACGAGATCAGCCGCGGTCTCGACCAGCCTGCCAAGGCCACTGGCGCCGCCACCGCATCAGCATCCCTACGCCGCTCCCTCGCCCACCGGATCCAGCGCGATCAGCTCAGCGGGTGACGCGTTGAGCCATTCTCCACCGGGCCCTCGTCCCCGCCGGCGGTGTCGGCTTTACCCGTCTGCCTGATCCGGGCCTCCACCCGGGTGCCGCTGACGCGGGTCTCGAACGCCGGTTGCGGCGCGGTGGCCGGGCCTGTCGTGTTCCAGCCGTCCGCGAGGCGGAAGGTGCTGCCGTGCCACGGACAGCGGATACAGCCGTCGACGAGTTCGCCCTCGGACAGCGGACCGCCCATGTGACTGCACCGATCGGCCAGCACCCGGAACGTTCCGGACACCTCGTGCACCACGACCACCGGCTCGTCGCCCAGACGGCCGCGGACGGGCCTGCCCGCCGGGAAGTCGGCCACGTCCCCCACCGCGTGCCAGCCCGGCCCGACCGCATCCGGAACGTGCTCGGCGTGATTGGCGCCTGCCGCCTGCCGGAAGGCCATGTGACCGCCGACCGCACCGCCGACGCTCACCGCGGTGAGCCCGGCCAGACCCCACAGGCGGCCGCGGGCGAACCGTCCGCGGGCACGGGCGGCGAAGGAGACCGCGTACAGGGCGACGCCTGCCGCATTCGCCGCGGCATGCACCATCCCGACGCGCATCTGAGGGCGGCGCAGCTCGGCCCAGTCCGTCCAGCCGGCCACCGCCGCGGGGAGCGCGGCCACGAGCCCGACGCCGACCAGAACCTGTGCCGCCCGCTTCTGACCCGGCACGAGATCGAGCACCGCGGCGGACATCCAGCTGCCCAGCGGCAGTTGCACCATCAGCGGATGCAGCGGATGGCCCAGCCACCTGCCGTGCAGGACGTCCCTGCCCCGTCCCAGGGGTACCGCGCGGACCGCCGCCCGCGCGGCGTCGACCAGCCGGTCGGCGCGCGGGGAGCGTTCCACGCGGTCCATCGCGCGCAGAACCCGTCCCGGCCCGGCATCGGACGGCAACACCGTGCCGAGGGCACACGTCAACCGGTCCCATGTCCCTGAGGTATCCATGCCTCCCGTACTAACCCACCGCGGCTCCCGGGAAACGACCCCTCGCCGTGCGCCACCGCCACGGAGGACCTCTCCGTCAGCCCAGCAGCGGGTACCGGCCGCCGAGGGACTCTCCTGTACGGCGAGAGGCTTCCACCCGTTTGACGGCTCGACCTCCCCGTCGTACGCACCACGCACCACGTACCACGCACCACGCACCGCGGGGGCGGTCGGGACCATGCCCGACCGCCCCCGCACCGCAGTCCGCGGGTCAGTGAGCGGCGGAGTGACCGAACTGCGCCCACTCACCTTCGCCCTGGGCCGAGCAGGTCGACGTGTAGACGGGACCGAACTGGGCGGGCACGGCGGCCGCCGTCGAGCAGGAGGCCGCGAAGCCCGCGTGGCCGCTGGAGAAGTACTCGCCTTCCGACCCGTCGTTGGCCAGGGCGGCGCCGGCGCCGCCCAGCAGGATGCCGGCGGCCAGGACGGAAGCGGTGAGGGCAGAGCGCATACGCATGTCTACTCCTGAGGATCCATGGACGACGCGCCAGGAAAGGTGCGCGTCACCCGGATCAACATCACAGGCAGGTCACGGGAAACGGCATGTCACTCGAATGCCGAACACAGAAGGCGTAGCGCCCCGGATGGCAACGCCCGTACTGCCCTCTCGGCCCCGGTCCACGTCCATGGCCCGCGCGCCACTCTCATCGGCGTGCTCAACCACCACCGGTAGCGGAGTCGATCAGAACGTCCACCGCGTGTGCGTGTAGACCCCGTTGTCCCGACCGAACCCGTACGCCGTCGTCGGCGCCACCGCCAACACCAGCGCCGCCCCCGTTCGCAGTTCGTCCCCGAGCCCGTGGAAGGTGCCGTCGGGTGAGGTGATGTGCGCCCCGTACTTCGCCTCGTACGCCGCGATCACCTCCTCCAGCACCGCGGGATCGGTGACCGGCTCCGCCTTGCCCTCGACCACCAGGTCGAGCCCCGCGGTGAGCGAGTTCCCGCCGGTCGTCAGCGCGCAGTGCCCGTCATGGGCGAGGTTCCGCGCCTTCTGCTCGTCCTTGCCGGTGGAGAAGTACAGCGCCCCGTCGTGCCAGGCGGCGATCACCGGTGTGACATGCAGTCGGCCCTCGGGCCGCACCGTGGACACCCAGAAGATCTCGGCGGTGTCCAGCAGCCCGCGAGCCTCGGACCACTCGGTGGCGGTGACGTCCGAGGCGCCCGGGCGCGGATTGAGCGCGGAACTGTACCGCGCGTCGAGTTCGGTCGTGGGCTGCTCGGCGGGTCCCTGCGTCGGCATCGCGGCTCTCCTTCGTTCTCCTTGTTCTCCTGCCTCATCGTGACCGGTTCGTCCACACCGTTCGCCGCCGCCGCGCTCGGGTGCGTCCGTATGCCCGCCCGATCCGGGAGAGGAGAGGCGGCTGCGGCCCCGAGGCTTGACTTCCGCGTCCGCCTGTCCGTACAAGGGCGAGCGGTCTCGGGGGAGCGGTACGGCGCAGCCGTCCGGGAACCGCTGTGATCATGTCCTGCGTCATGGAAGGCACATCATCAGACCGGGCAAGGCGGACCGAAGCGAAAGAGGAGAGATCTACGTGCGAACTCCGGGAACGACCCCCTCCCGTCGCGTACTGCTGACCGCCGGAGCGGGCGCGGCGCTGGCCGCGGCGCTGACGACGGGAACGGCCCGTGCCGCGACGCCGCGCGCCGAGGCGCGTACCGTGGCGCGGCTGCGACGGTTGGAACGCGAGCACGGGGCACGGCTGGGCGTCTACGCCCACGACACGGCTACCGGCCGGACGGTGCTCCACCGGGCCGACGAACTGTTCCCCATCTGCTCGGTGTTCAAGACCGCCGCGGCGGCGGCCGTGCTGCGGGACCTCGACCACGACGGCACCTATCTCGCCAAGCGCATCCACTACACGTTCAAGGACGTCACGGACGCGGGCGGCGGCGAGGTCACCCAGCGGGAGGAGAACATCGCCGCCGGCCTGACCGTGGCGGAACTCTGCTCCGCGGCGATCTCCCAGAGCGACAACTGCGCCGCCAACCTCCTGCTGCGCGAACTGGGCGGTCCCACCGCCGTCACCCGCTTCTGCCGCTCACTCGGCGACCGTACGACCCGGCTCGACCGGTGGGAGCCCGAACTGAACTCCGCCGAGCCCTCGCGGACCACCGACACGACCACACCCCGCGCGATCGGACGGACGTACGCCCGGCTCGCGCTCGGCGACGCTCTGGCCCCGGCGGACCGGGAGCGGCTGACCGGGTGGATGCTGGCCACCACCACGAGCGGGGAACGGCTGCGGGCCGGCCTGCCCCGCGACTGGGCCGTCGCGGACAAGACCGGCGCCGGTTCGTACGGGACGAACAACAACGTCGGCATCGCCTGGCCGCCGGGGCGGCCGCCCGTGGTGCTGTCCGTGTTCACCGCCAAGGCAGAGGCCACAGCGCCGCGTGACAACGAACTGATCGCCGAGACGGCGAGGCTGCTGGCGGACGCGCTGGTCGGCGACGCGGACCCGAGCGAGGGGCCGCGGTGACGGCCGCGGCCGTCAGACCGCGCCCAGGTCCGAACTGAGCCACCGCTCCGGACGCATGTGGATCACGAGCTGCTCGCCGTGGTCCCTCCAGGCGAAGTCGACATAGCCGTCGACCTTTTCCGCCGGGAGGTACCGCGAGGCGACCTCCACCAAGTGCTCGCGCGACGCTGCTTCGATCGACACGACCGGTCCCTCGACCGACACGTACCGGATCGTCGGGTCCAGGCGGTCGACCATCAGGCTGAATCGGCCGGCCTCCTTGATCAGTTGTGCCTTGCGGGAGTCCCGGCCGGTCATGATCCAGATGTCGCCCCCGGGAGCGTACTGGTACCAGATCGGCAGGGTCAGCGGTGCGCGTTCCCCATCAGCTCCCGAGCTGATGGCGATCGCGGCCACGTGCGGCTCGGCGAGGAACTGCTCGCGTTCGGTACGGTCCAGGGCCACGGCGTACTCCTTCGGCGGGGAAAGCCTACGCAGGGCACAACCGAACCCGTCCCCGGCTCATTCCGCGGCGGCACCCGCGCGGGCCAACGGCCGCCGAGGTATGCGTCGTCGGCCGGGACGGACGCCCCGCGGGGTACGGGCGGGAGGGCGGATCCGACCGGAGTCGAACCGGCGTCCTCGCGGTTTTGGAGACCGCGCGCGTCGACCTCTGCGCTACGGCCCCGCCCGCCGGGCATCGTACGCCGCGGCCGCCCTGTCAGGCGGTTCGGGGGTAGTCGATGAGGGCCGCCTTTGCGTGCCGGGGAGGGCCGGGGGTGAGCTGCCGCGCGTCCGGTCAGGGCGTGGCCCGGCGCAGGGACAGGGCGAAGGCGCAGCTGGTGACGGTGAGGACGACGATGGGCGGCGGGGGGAGGAAGAGGGCGGACACCGCGAGGCCGATGACCGAGGTGGCGAGGAGCGTCCAGCCGAAGGCTGTGCGCCGCTGGACCAGGGCGGGGGAGTGCCGGGCGGCGAACAGGGCGAGCAGCGCACAGGAGATGACGAACAGGGCCATGACCGAACTCATGCCGTGGACGACGTCGAGGGTGCTGCGTTCCAGACCCAGCAGCGTCATGCTCGTCGACCGCATGGCGGCCGAGGAGGCCGCTTGCTCCGGGGTCGATCCACCCCACGCCGCCACGGCGGCCAGGGCCAGGTGGCCCGTACCCAGCAGCACCAGGCCGCCCGCCCCCACCTTGAAGGGTCGCAGTGGCTCCGGCTCGCGCCGGACGGCAGTGGGGGCGGTCGCGCTCATCGTGAACTCCTCGGGCCGGACAGAGCGCCCTCTACAGGTGTAGAGGGCGGGACGATCCGCACTCTACACCTGTAGAGGTGATGCGGTGCGTGCGAGGTGTCCACGGGCATCGGGGGAGGCTCGGCCGCGGGATCTACGGCCGGCCCGGCACCGGCCCGGTCAGATGCCGCAGGACGGCGCCGACCAGAAGCGACTCGGCCGGTAGTCCACGTGGGTGTGGTCGTTGTGGCCCGGGTAGCCCGGCCCGAGGATGCCGCTGAATCCGTGGTGGCGTGCCTGCTGGGCGAGCTTGCACAGGGAATGCGGTCCGGCCGCGAGGTCGGCGGAGTCCCCGTACAGGTGACGGCTGTCCGTGGCACCGCCGACCGCCGCGTTGCACGCACGTGAGCGGAAGCCGCTGGTGACCGTGATCGGCAGGTCGCCGAGAGCGTGCCGCATCGCCTGCAGCTTCCACATGGTGCGCAGGGCGTTGGACTGTGCGGTGGCGGCGGAGACGGCGCCTCCGGACCAGGTGGTGTTGCAGTCGTTCAGTTCGGCGTAGGAGAAGTTGACGGGCGTGCAGTCGTTGTCCTGCAGGGCGTAGATCCTGCTGAAGGTGGCACTGCCGGCGACGCCGTCGGCGGGCAGCCCGTAGGCCTGCTGGAAGCGGGTGACGGCAGCGGCGGTCGCGGGGCCGTAGGAGCCGTCGATGCCGAGGACGGCCCCGGAGCCGGGGTAGCCGGCGACGCGGATCTGCAGCTGAGTGACGTCCGCGCCGGAGGCTCCCTGCCGCAGGGTGCGGGTCCAGGTGAAGCAGCCGTCGGCATGCGCCGCTCCCGCCATCGCCACGGTGGCGGCGGACAGGCCTGCGGCGAGCAGGACCATGGTCAGGCAGAGGCGCAGAAGACGAAGAGTCATGGGGGTCGGGTCTCCTTGGATCGTCGAGCGGCGGATTTCTCGCGTGGCGCGGGCATGCGGTCGGCCGACCGGCGGGCGGCCGGGAGCTGCGGACGGGCCGGTGGGGCGCCGAGGCTCCTTCGTCAGGGCACGCCTAGGGAGGCTGGATGGGTGTCGGAGTCGTTGGGGCCCGACGACGAGAGGTTGGCTGCCGTCATCGCCGCGCGTAGCAGCTGGATGCCGTGCGGGCTGCTGGGATCGAGGCCGCTGAACTCCCTTATCTTCTGCAGGCGGTAGCCCAGGGTTCTGCGGTGGATGTTCAGGGCTTTGGCGGTCTTCTCCCGGTCGAGCTCGTGGAAGAACAGCGCGTCGAGCGTCAGACGCAGGTCGGTCCCCTGTTCGAGCGGACCGAGGAAGTCGACGAGCCGGTTCCGCAGCGCCGGCTGGCGCGAGATCGCCAGCTCTATGACCAGTTCGGTCGCCCGGTAGGGGCGCGCCAGCGCGTCGGGCATCGCCACGACGACGGATACGGTCTGCCGCAGCTCTCGGACCGTGTCGGGGATCGCGCCCACGGTGGCGGCCAGGGCGTGGGCGGCACGTACGGAACGGACCTTGCGCGATGCCGCCGTCACCAGCTCCGCGGACAGGGCCTCCGCCGCCTCCCCGTCACCGTTCACCGGTAGCAGCACCATCAGCTCGTCCCGGCGCTCCTGGGTGGACCAGAGAATCCCCGGTGACGACTGGAGCAGGCCCCGGCTCTCGTCCAGCGCCCGGTCGAGGGCGCCGCCCTCCGGCAAGAACCTGCACAGGACGATGAGATAGCCCTCGGGGAGGAGGATGCCCGCCGCCGCGGCGGTGGCCGCGCAGTCGGTCGACGCGCGTAGCAACTCGGCAAGCAGCTGCCGCCGGGCCTGGAGGGTCTCTCCTCGTTCGACGCGCGCCGTGTCGTGGTAGCCCGCCATGGCGGCGGCGAGGATCCGGGCGTTCTCCTGGGCCCCGTATGTGATCAATTTGGCGAATTCCGCGTAGTTCTCGGTATTCGCCACCGACAGGATGTCCCGCAGTCCGGCCAGATGCCCCACCTCGAATCCGTCGCGGAGGTCGGACGCCTCGAACGAGTCGAACAGGCATCGGTGGGATCCCATGTTCCGGAAGACTTCCAGATCGGAGTCGAGGAAGGGAGCCTGGCCGTTGTCGAACAGGTCGAGCATGCGAACCGTCACGAAATGCAGTTCACCCGGTATCTCTTCGGGCCGTTTCGCGTGCAGCCGCGCCACCGCTGGTATCTCGCTCGTCGTCATGTCGAGAATCTTCGAGACCGTGATGTCGCGTCGGGACCGCAGCTCCCGCACGAGCTTGGATTCGTTGATGTGACACACCCCCATCGGGAACCGAAGGAATGCCCGAATCGCACCGGATCGGTGGGCTCCGAGCTTGTGGCAGGTCGTTCCCAGCGCGTTGGCACCACGTTCGCCAACACCGAGGGATGAGCCGCCGACCTGGCGGAGGAGGCGTACGGGCCCAAGGGCCTCGGACATGGGTCTGACTCGGCCCCGGACATGCGGATGCGGGTACTAGTGCCGTGGCCGGAAAGGTTCACCGGGTCGCGGCGCCCTGCACGGCACCTCGCGGCGTTGGCGGACCACGGCGGTACGTCCAGTACGAGCCGTGGTCCGCCGTCTTGCGATGCACCGCACAGGACACCGCGACCCGGCAAACCTTTCCGGCCACGGCACTAGAAGCCGTGGTTCCGCGTCATTGCGACGGCGATGCTAGTGGCCGGGCGGCCTGTCCGGGAAGGGCGGCGGGAAGGCAGGCGCGCGCGATGAAGTACCACCCCTGCTGCCCGGCGCCGTCCGTGCCGCCGGCCCGTGGGTCGCGGATCATCACCCAGGCTCCGTCACGCGAGACGTAGCGCCACAAGACGGTCTGGCCGACCGCGATCCGGCCGTTCACCGGCGAACTGGCCACCGAAGGAACCTTCCAGGGCCGCACATTGCCGTACCCCCTGATGTGCGCTCCGTCCCAGGTCTGGCACCCGGCCCGGGCGACCGTGGCCACGGTCGCCCCGTCGTCGGCGGAGCCCCCGATCTGGCCGTTGGTGAACAGGGAGGTCGGCAGTGTGGCCGCGGCCCCGCAGCCGGCGTCCGCGGACGAACTGCCCGCGAGCGCTCCCGCGAAGGTCCACAGACACACGTTGAGGTCCCCGTAGACCCGGCCCCACCGGTACCCGCCGCTCTGCTCGCCGTGGACGTCGACCGTCCAACCGCGGTACGCCGTGCCCAGGACGTACGAGTGCGGGCCCCGGCGCAGGAGCGTGTAGTCGGCGGACACGTGTTTGCGGACCGCCGCCTCGGCGGAGGGCGCGTGCATGAGCAGCGGAACGGTCGTACTCATGGCCGCCAATGACATGGCGACGACCGACGCACGAACACGTTTCGACATGGCGATTCCCTTGATCGGTATGAATGGGGTGCCTGCCGGCGAACCGACCGCACGGCTGCGCGTTCTCGGCATCGTGCGGCGCGGTGCTTGCGCGGTCAGGGCTGTTGTACGCCACCGGTGCGGCACGCACTGGACGCGGGCGCATTTCTGCTGCCGGGCAAGAGGCGAGAGGCGGTGCGCTTCTTCTCCTCCGCGACGACGCGCATCGAACACCCGGCAGGCGAGGCCAGCATTCATCACGCCGGGCGCGGTCGGCAAGGGTTACCGAGGAGAAGATCCGCATCCGGATGTGTTCTGCGCAGAGGGGCAATTGCCGCACGTCCAGGTCTTCCTGATTGCGCATAGGCCGACGCCGCTGAACGTGATGCACTCCTGCCGATACGGGCCGCCGAAACACGGCCCGCCACTCCCGGAGGTAGCGCGTGATACGTCGTAAGTCCGCAATCCTGGCCATTCCGGCCGCGACCCTGCTCGCCTGGGCGGCCGCGGCACCGGCCTCGGCGGCTCCCGCCGACGCATCGCGGGTCCTGTCCAGCTGGACGCAGACCAGCGCTTCCAGCTACAACGCCTTCATCGCAGCGCGCAACGACCAGGGCTCCTGGTCGGGGTACGGCTTCAACTGGTCCACGGACTACTGCTCCTCCTCGCCCGACAACCCGCTGGGCTTCCCGTTCAACCTCTCCTGCGCCCGGCACGACTTCGGCTACCGCAACTACAAGGCGGCCGGGCAGTTCAGCGCCAACAAGCCCCGGCTGGACACGATGTTCCACGAGGACCTCAAGCGGGTGTGCGCCTCACACGGCTACAGCTCCGCGAAGAAGGCGAGCTGCAACAGCCTGGCCTGGACGTACTACACGGCGGTGAAGCGGCTCGGCTGACGGGAGGACGGGAGGACGGGAGGACGGGAGGACGGGAGGACGGGAGGACGGGTTGGCGGGTTGACGGGCGGACGGGACCCGGCCGGACGGGGACCGGCGAGCCGGCCGATCCGGCGTCCGAACCCCGGCCCAACATCCCCGCATCCACACGTGCATGCGCGGAAGTTCGGGGTACACGGGCGGGCATGGCACCCAAGCGCGAACCTCTCACGTCCCTCAGGACCGCACGCCAGCTCCGCCGGGTCCGCTCCCTCTACCTGGCTGGAACCGCGTTGTGGGCGGCTGCCGCCATGTGGGCGGGATGGCTGCAGCCGGGTAGCAGGCCCATGTGGGTCTCGGTCCTTCTCCTGACGGTGTTCACCGGCCTGCTGGTCACGACCACCGTATGGCTGCGTCGCCTCCCGACCGCGCCCAGGCCGACCCACCACGCCGCTTCCCGCCGGTCTGTCACCGCACGCCCGGCCCGGTGATCGGCGACGCCCCGTACGCGCGGCCGGGACCGGTCCGCTCCGCGTGGCCGGAGTTTCCGTAGGCGCACCACGGAGGGGCCGAGCCCGTTGGGATCCGGCGGGCGGCGGGTGGTGCCCACCGCCCGCCGCACCTTCTCAGCCGGCTGCGTCGAGGAGCAGCCTCGCGGCCACCGCGGCCCCGTCGGTGCGGACCGTACCCGCCACTGTCGCCGCCCGCGCGCGCGTCGCGGGCGCCAGAACCGTCTCCAGCGCGGTCGACAGGGACTCGAAGGTCGGCGTCGGGCCGTCGTGTGCCACGCCGATGCCCAACTCGGCCACCCGGCCGGCCCAGTAGGGCTGGTCCGCCATCTGCGGCACCACCACCTGCGGCGCACCCGCCCGGGTGGCCGTCGTCGTGGTGCCGGCGCCGCCGTGGTGGATGACAGCGGCTGTGCGCGGGAACAGCGCCTGCTGGTTGACCTCGCCGACCACGAAGCAGTCGGCCCCGTCGTCGATCAGGGCCAGATCGGCCCAGCCACTGGACACGATGACGCGGAGGCCCTGCGCCCGGACCGCCTCGATGGCCACCTGCGCGGCGTCCTTCGACGCGTGCAGGGGCATGCTGCCGAAGCCCACGTACACCGGCGGCGCACCGGCCTCCAGGAACGCCACCAGCTCGGCCGGAAGCGGGTTGGTGTCGGGCAGGATCCACGCGCCGGTCTGGACGATGTCGAAGCCCAGCGCCTCCTGCGCCGGGTCGAGTGCCGGGTCGGTCGCCAGCCACGGCTGGTCGCCGATCACGTAGTCGCGGACGTTCTCCACCGGCGGCAGCCCGAACGACGCCCGGTTCGTGTTGAGGGCCTCCCCGAAGAGCGCGTGGATGCTCTGGGCGTCCAGGTCCCACAGCGTCCGGTTGTCCGTCACCTCCGACGGGAACGGCCGGCCCGGGTACGCCAGCGGCGCTCGCCGCGGTGACGGCAGGGTGAGCTGCTGGAACGTGACGGACACCGAGGGAATGCCGAGCTTCTCGGCCACCGACCGGGCTCCGGCCGCGGCCGGCATCGCGCCCGTCGCCAGCAGCACGTCGCAGCCCTCGGCTGCCTCGGCCCCCGCCTCGAACTGGCTGGCGATGATCTCGGCCGCCCGCTGGGGCAGCGACGACGGCTGGGGCTTGGCCTGCATCGCGGCGCGGGCCGACGGCCCGATGGGCACCATCGGCACGCCGATACCGGCCAACCGCTGCGCGAAGTCCTCGTCCGGAGGCGCGCACACCCGCACCTGCGCGCCGAGCGCACGCAACTCCACCGCGAGTCCGGCCAGCGGTTCGATGTCACCGCGCGACCCGTAGGCCATCAACAGCACACGCATTCTCTGGGCACTCCCGTTTCGTTTCGAAGGTCCCGTCCTCGGCCGCCGATCCCGCTGCGCCTGGGCAAGCCGGGGGTGGCGGCGGCGGATTCCGGGTGGATGATCATGGCCTCCACCCTACGGTCGGCGGTGTCAGTGGCGGCGTGCGGTCCCGCAAGTGCGCCGGGATCGGGCGTCAACGCGTACGTGGACGAGGTCGGTTGCCGCGCTGCGGGAGGGCGAGGGCGCGCGTTGGTGCGACCGGTACGGCCCGCAGCCCCCGCGTGCCCTTCCGCGTCGTCGGAATCCGTCGTCGGAATCCGGCGCCGGCGTCGGCCACCGCGCCCGGGCCGCGCCCGATCGTCAGAGAAGGCTGGCGGATCCTTTCCCCAATACGACTGATCCCCCCGCACGGGTGGAACCGGCGCACCACGCCCGGGCCGGTCCGGAACCCGCCCCTATAAATGGGCCCCGTCACGTTGATCGACTGATGGGTTCCCACCATGCAGCAGACTGCTCTGAGGGTGCTCGCCGCCCTCTCCCTACTCTCCGCCGTCGCCCCGGCAGCGGCGGCCGCCGCTCCGGCCCCCGCCTCCGCCGCCCCGGCGGCCGCTCCGGCCTCCGCCCTCGCCACTCCGGTCGCCGCCGCGGCGGACGACCTGACCACCCCGTGCGGTCCGACGGTCGACTACCGCGCCTGGGACTGGTGGCGTACGACGACCGACCCGTCGATCGCCCGCCCCGTCGCCGCCGCCGCGGCCGCCGAGCGGTGGCAGTGGCGCACGGACGTCAACACGCTGTGGCGCGGCGACACCCGTGAGACGGTCGAGGAGATCTTCGAGACCGGCTTCACCCCGCGGGGCGAGCAGGTGACCCCGCTCGCCGAGTACATCGTCAAGGGCGGAGGCCAGAACAGCGCGCACCTCAGTACCAGCTGCGAGAAGTGGGTCGCCCAGAAGTTCGCCACCTACGGCAGCGCCCGGACCGGTTGGGTGTACGAGATTCACGCGCCCGGCGGCATCGACGTCAACGCCACCGCCCGCCTCAACGACTACAGCTCGCCGTACCTGTGGAACAAGGAGATCGACTTCCCCGGCGGGGTCAAGGGCCGCTACATCAAGGGTGCCTGCAAGTTCCGGTTGAGTCACACCGATCCGGAGACCAGGGTCAACACCTACGAGGAGCTCGGCTGCAAGGACAACGCCGGCTTCGCCCCCTACGCGACGGACCGCGTCGCCCTGGCGGCGACCGCCCGCTGACACCTCCCGAACGGGGGCGGGGGACCGGCCGCGCGCAGGGCCCGCAAGGCTCCGCCCGGATCCTCCTCCCCCCTCCCTGAGCCCGGCCGCCCCGGCCAGCCCCTACGGCTGGCCGGGGTACTGCTGTAAGCCGGCCGCCCGCGAGTACGACCGTCACGGAGGCCAGGAGCTGCTGCTGTCCGGCCCCGAGGCGCCGACCCGGCACCGCACAGCCGAAATGCCCGAACGCTCGCACGCTGGTGCGTGAACAGTTCGAGAAAGCGGTACCAGCGCCTGTTACAGAGCCCCGTCCTCATTCGGCGCAGAGGATGGGGCAGGCGCGAATGAGCTGCTTATCTGGCCGAAAACGCCTCGTTCCGACAGCAGTAGGGCTGCGCCGCATCCCGCCCCGTCGACGTCAACTGCGTCTTGACCCTTGCAGCATGCAAGGGAGAGTTACGGACATGTCCGCATTACGCAACGTGAGTCGTGAGTTGTGGCGGTTGATGGCGGGTGCGGGCCACAGTGTGACTCCTCGGCAGGACGCCGGGAACCGCACGGAGCCCGCCCGGTCCACCTGAGGCCGAGTCGGCTGACTGTTTGAAGGAGCTCTCCGCATGTCTGCTTCTCTCGCCACACGCCGCGCCGTCACCACACTCCTGGCAGCCGGCGCACTGATCGGGGCGGCCGCTCTGCCGGCCGTCGCCCACAACGACGACCGGCGGGACCACCGGGGCCCGCACTCCTCGGTCGTCATCGGCGACGTCCAGCACGACACCCGCGGCCGGGACCGCGGCCGGGACCGCGACGACCGCGCCCTGAACCGCGAATGGGTCGAGGTGAAGAACACCGGCCGCCACTCCGTCAACCTGCGCGGCTTCACCCTCACCGACCGCGACGGCAACCGCTACCGCTTCAGCAACCTGCGTCTCGACGGGCGCTCCAGCGTGAAGGTCCACACCGGCCAGGGCCGCGACACCCACCGCGACGTCTACCAGGACCGCCGCCAGCAGATCTGGGACGAGCGCGACACCGCCACCCTGCGTGACGACCGCGGCCGCGTCGTCGACACCGAGAGCTGGGGCCGCCGCGGCTCCCGCTGATCAGGCCCGGCAGTCACCCCCTCGGGGACCGTGAACTGCCGGCCACCAGCAACGAAGGGCGTGCCGCGGCCGACAACCGCGGCACGCCCCACCCCCTCATCGCAACAGCGGCTCACCCGACGCAGGGAGGTTCCCCGTGGAGTTCTGGCAGTACGCCCCGTCCGATGTCACGGTCCCTCAGCTGGACCTCGACCCCTACCGCTTCCCCGGCGCCGACACCGCCCCGCCCGCGGCCTACGACGCCTGGCCGCCGAACCGCCCGGGTGACACGGACTGGCACCTGCCGCCGCCTCGCGAGGAGCATGCGGCGGCGCACGGGACGGCGTCCGATCCGCGTCTGGCCTGGCCTCTGACGCCCGTGGACCGGCGGAGGCTGGACCTGCAGGCGGCACTGACCAGCATCGGCGTCGCACCACTGCCCGGTGACCTCGAATCGATCAACATCCTGTCGTCGCTCGACGACACGACGCACGCCACCCTCGTACGGTGGATCACCACCAGCCGCTGACGAGCTCGGCGGCAACTGAGGGCGGGACGTGTGGGCCTGTCGGCCCGGCCGGTGGGTGATCAACAGGTCTCTCGACCCCAACTCGATATCGCGCTGTGCTGCTCCCGGGTCCAGGCTGGAGGGGAGGGAGTTTTCCCTGTGTCCCTCAGTAGGTGAGC
Organism: Streptomyces sp. NPDC058662; assembly: GCF_042716255.1. NCBI lineage: Bacteria > Bacillati > Actinomycetota > Actinomycetes > Kitasatosporales > Streptomycetaceae > Streptomyces > Streptomyces sp. NPDC058662. Next base: position 34,422 of record NZ_JBHXRU010000004.1, read on the forward strand.
AGGGAGGAGCTATGACAGCAACCACGCGGAAGGACACTCCTGTCGCCATCGAAGGTGGCGGGGTGGAACTGCGTGTTCAGGACGTCGGTGGAGACATGTCCGTTGCCTTTGTGACGTTTCCCGAAGGCACCGACATGGGGCCGGCTCTCAAGGGTCTGGCCGGTGACCTCTGTCCGTGCCCGCACTGGGGCTACCTCTTCAAGGGGCGGCTGAAGATGCGGACGCCGGACGGCGACGAGTTCTACGAAGCGGGTGAGGCCTTCTACTGGCCGCCCGGCCACGCCCCGGTGGCGCTCGAAGACTGCGAGTACATCGACTTCTCGCCGACCAAGGACTTCAACGAGGTTATCGAGCACGTCAAGGCGCAAGGAGGATAACGGCTGTCTCGCCAGGGCCGACGAGCGGGCACCACGGGCCTGGCCCGGCCGTGACGCTTGGGAAGGGCCGACGGGTCGGGCCGGGTGTGGAGCCGACCTGCGCCCCGTACGACCTGTTTGCATCGACGCCGGCCGGCAGTGCGTCGCGCCCCGGGCACGGGCGCCCCGGGCACTGTCGCCGCGGGCGTGCTGTCTAGGGTGCGGAGATGACCTCGCAGCGCTATCTCTCCGAACTGTTCTCCCTGGACGACCGGGTGGCCGTGGTGACGGGCGGAAGCTCCGGCATCGGCCGGGCCGTCGCCGCGGCTCTCGCGCGCGCCGGGGCGCGCGTGGTGATCGTGGCGCGCACCGAGTCTGCGCTGGCCGCCACGGTCGACGAACTGGCGGCGGACGGCTGCCGGACCGCCTGGGTGAGCGCCGACCTGAGTACCCGTGACGGGGTGCGCGCGGCCGCAGAGCAGGCAGCCGGGGTGTTCGGCGAGCCCGACATCCTCGTCAACAGCGCCGGGATCAACCTGCGCCCTCCGATGGGCGAGCTGGGCGAGGACGTATGGGACGCCACGATGGCGGTGAACCTGGAGGCGCCGTACCTGCTGGGCCAGCGGTTCGGGCCCGGCATGGCCGAGCGGGGCTTCGGGCGGATCATCCACATCACCTCGCAGCAGGCGCACCGGGCGTTCGTCCAGAGCGGCGCCTACGGAGTCTCCAAAGGGGCGCTGGAGTCGCTGGCCCGCTCCCAGGCCGAGGCGTGGTCGCCGCACGGCGTCACCTGCAACACGCTGGTGCCGGGGTTCGTCATGACCCCGCTCAACGCGCGGCTGTCCTCCGACCCGGAGGCGGTGGCGGCGCTGGCCGCGCGCACGATGGTCGGCCGCAACGGCCTCGCCGAGGACTTCGCTGGAGCCGCGGTGTTCCTGGCCGGCCGCGCCTCCAGCTACGTCACCGGGCAGGCGATCTTCGTCGACGGCGGCTTGTCCGTCCACTGAACCCCGCCCGAGGTCGCGGAGAAGGCGTCGAGGCCGGACGGCGACCTCGGTCCCCGGCCCCGTGCCTGCTGGGCTGTCAGATCCCCCGCATAGGCTGCTCGCAGGGTTTCGATCAAGGAGCAGAGCAGTGCGGATAGAGCGTCACCAGGTGGGCGGCACCGCCGTGTCGGCGGCACGCGAGGACTTCACCGACCGCATCGGCGGGCAAGTACGGTCCATGTCCAGGGGCGGCCGGATGGCCACCTACGAATGGCAGGCCCTCGCAGACGAGTTCCTCGACTACCTGGGCGCCCTGTCCGTCGAGACACCCGACCTCGACACCCCGGAGGCCCAGGCCGTCCTCAAGGACGCCTCCGAAGCCGCGGCCGGGGCTGTCGCCTACGCCGCGTACCACCCGCACAGCAGCTTCCAGGTCTTCCTGGACTACGTGAACTTCGGCATGAGCTACGACCCGGGTGACGACGCCCCCGAAGAGAGCGTCAGGCCCTCCGCATGGATCGACGCGCTCTGCCTGTCAGTCCTCAGGAACAAGGCCAAGTGGCACGGCGAGGCCTTCCACTTCGCCCGGGAGAAGTTCGCCGAGCGGGTGCGGGGGACACCCGCCGGCGAACTCGCCACCGGGCTGATGGCCATAGTCCTGGACGACACCGGTGACGACGGGGAGTACCCGCCGAGCGCACAGGCCAAGCTCGCCGCCGTCGACGCCGCCTCGGACCGCGTCCGTACCCGGGCCCAGGAAACCGGCGAGCCCCTCCTGGACCGGCCGGACAGCGTAGCGCTGCAGGTGCTGCGCGCCCTGGCCGCCGAGGACCGGGAGGCCTTCGACGCCGCGCTCGCCGACCTCCTCGTCAGGCACACGACCCTGCACGGCCCCGCGGCCTCCCCGAGCACCCTTCTCCCGCTTGTCCCCATCGCCCTCGCCGCCCTCGCGTACCGGACCCTGGGCTGGGCGCCTGCCGTCCGCACCGACTACCTCCCGCACGCGTTGATCACCGGCTTCGAGAGCCGGGGCCCGCGGGTCGCGGGCTTCGGCCGGGACCGGCGGCCGGACGCGGTGGCCGCCCTCGCCGCCGGCCCGCTGGTGGTGGAGCGGCCGGCCGGCGACTGGACGGTGGGCCCGCAGATCCAGGCCAGGTACCAGGAACACGCGCGGGAGGCGTTCACCCCCGCCGACGGGAAGCCCCCCGCCGTCTGGCGCCTCGGGACCGTCATGGGTGATCAGGAGCGCCTCTTCAAGTGGCGCGCGGGAAACCCCGACGCCGACGGCGCTACGGACGCCCAGCTCGCAACCCTGCGCCTGGCCTCTCAGACGGGGGCGGCCCTGTTCCGCATCGCGTTGGCGGAACCGGGCACCGAGGTCGAGGTGACCATCGACGGCCGCACCCTGCGCTACCCGGCCGAGCGGCGAGCCGAGGCCGGAGCCGCCGGCTGGCAGAAGGCGACCGCCTTCGCGCTGATCACCGGCGTACGCGAGGACCTCGCCCCCCTGGTCCTCACCGGCCCCGCCTTCGCCCGCCCGGACGGCTCCGCCTTCACCGCGTACCGCGAAGCCCTCCACGCGTACCTGAAGGACGCTGATCCCGTACCGGCCGCGCAACTGGCCCTGCAGCAGGCCGAGAAGGCCAAGGACTGGGGCTTCGCCATGCCGCCGGCCGTACTGCTGTCGCAGCTCGTCGAGGGCGACGAGGAGAGCTTCAACCTGGCCCTGGCCGACGCGCTCGAAGCCCACCGCGCCTACTACCAGGTCGCCGACCGCGCCGACGGTCCGGATGCTTCGGTCAACCTCGACATCCTCGCCCTGGCCTGCCACGCCCGCCGCCGCGGCTGGGACATCCGCGTCGAATCCCCCTACCTCCCGCAGGGCGTCCTCCAGGCCGCCGAACCCTTCTAGGAGCCGGGTCGCGGCGCGGATCGGACGACCCCACTGAACCGCTCAGTGGGGTCGAGCGCCGGATGCCGTGGCGTACGGGCGGGGGAGGAGGGAAACCTCGACCCCTTGTAGCCGGCGCGGGCGGGCCTGGCGCTCAGGCGCGGGAATATTCGTTTGACGCCCCCGCACGGGCGCGGGCTAAGCTCACCGCGATGATCACTCTCCGCCTCCACCGATCGGGGGTCCTGTCCGCACACGGTGAGCGCTGATGAGCACTCACCCCGCGTACGGGGATCCCCGCCCTTGCTTCTGGCCGCACGTGCGCGAGTTCGCTGTGCCGGCCTCCATGATCGAGGCTGCCACCGCCCGACGCCGTACCGGTGACTGGGCGGGCGCCTGTGCGGCCGCCGGTGCCGACATCGACTTCCGGCTCCGGTCCGTGGCCCGCCTGTACGGACAGGAGACCGCTGCCCGGCTCCGCGCCGACCTGCGGCACCTTGCCCCCGACCTGCTGCGCTGGCACCTGCCCCGGATCGCCCCGGACGGGCTGCTACGGCCCGGCCTCACCCTGACGCTCGCCCGCTACCCCGCCGCAGGGCCGGGGCAGCACGTCGCTCCGACCCTGCACCTCGTCGTACGAACACCCCCCGCCTGGGCGGACGCCGGGCAGCGCGTCAGCCTCGCCCTCTGGGGCGGCACCCGCCGCCACCCGCATCCGCCCGCCCACCCCCATCCCCGCCCCGACCGGCGGTTCCGGTTCGACCTGCACCGCCACCTGTGGGACTCCCGCCGCACCCTCGAACTGCGGGAGCGCGGCGGGGCGGACGCGGCGCCCGCCCCGCCGCCCGGCACCGACGGCCGCCTGGCCGTGAACCGGTGGGCGCAGGAAGCCGAGCTCCTGCTGCGCGCCGACGGCGCACCGCCGGACAGCCCCTTCGTCGTGCGCACGGGTGCCCGGCGGCTGTACCTGGTCCTCGATCCGGCCCGCCCCGGAACCCCGCGGGCCGCGCCCCGGCCCGCCCACGGCGACGCCGGACTGCCGGTGCTCCCCGACGCCGCCACCTGGGTTCCGCCCGACCTCGTCCTGCTGCGCAGCGGCGCGATCGGACCGGACGGCCTGCACCCGCTGGTCGCCGAGGCCTTGGCCCCCGACCACGTCCCGACCGGCACCGCGGCCCCGCCCGCGAAGCCGGGCGGCCCCCGCTTCGTCGAATGCCGCGGGGCCCGGCACCGGATCGCCCTCGTCGACGGCGTACTGGTCGCGCTGGACCACGATCCGGCCGAACTCCGGCGCGAGGAAATCCTCGTCGCCCTCTCCGGGACCCCGCTGCCCTGTCTGCGCGTCATCGACCAGATCCACCGCCACCCGGCATCACTGGCCGACGTGAGCTCCCGCCTCGGGCACGGCGACACCACCGTTGGGCGCTCGCCGCGGTCGAGGCGCTGATCGGTCCCGGCGCGGTGCTGCGTTCGGGCGCCCTGCGCGAGGAGTTGGAGCGGGCGGCCCGGCAGCGGGTCCTCCACGGCATGTTCCGGGCCGGCCTGACCGGCCTCGGGCTCGGCCCCGGAACGGGGCACGGCCCCATCCCGCGCGCGGTCCGCCCGACCACCCGCCGCACGCACCCGCGCCACACCTCAACCCGCTGACCCGGCCCGCGCACGCCCGTACCGCTACGTCCCCGCCCGTACCCGCACGCCCGTCCCTCTGCGTCCCCGCCCGTACGCGCACGCCCATTCCGCTACGTCCAGACCCGGTCCGCGCAGGCCCGTACCGCTGCGTTCCCGCCCGTACGCGCACGCCCGTGCCGCTACGTCCGTACCCCGCCCCCGCACGCTCCGACGCCCGTCCTCCACACCGAAGGTGACCGCCCATGCCCACGTCCACGTCCACGCCCGCAGCCACGCCCACGCCCGCACCCACGCCCGCATCCCCCCTCACCGCCGGCCGACTCGACGTCGCCGCCGAGTTGCTGACGCTCCTGCGCGACACCACCACCGAACCGCGCCCCGATCCCCGGCTTGAGGCGCTTACCCTGGCCGTCGCGGCCGACCTGCCCGTCCTTCTGTGGGGCGAGCCCGGTATCGGCAAGACCGCCGCCCTCACGCAGCTCGCCGCGACGCTCGACCTCCCCCTCACCACGGTGATCGCCAGCGTCCACGAGCCGTCCGACTTCTCCGGCCTGCCCGTCATCGGCGCGGACCCGGCCCGGGACGGCGTCCCGATGGCCCCGCCGGACTGGGCCGTGCGCCTGGTGAGGGCGGGCCGCGGGCTGCTGTTCCTCGACGAGCTGTCCACCGCCCCGCCTGCCGTGCAGGCGACCCTCCTCCGGCTGGTCCTGGAGCGGCGGATCGGCGCGCTGCGGCTGCCGCCCGGCGTCCGTATCGTGGCCGCCGCCAACCCGCGCTCCTCCGCCGCCGACGGCTGGGAGCTGAGCCCGCCGCTGGCCAACCGGTTCGTCCACCTCCAGTGGACGCACGACCCCGAGACCGTGGTCCGGGGCCTCGGCGGGGTCTGGCCTCGGGCGACCCTCCCGACCCTCGACCCGGACCGCCTGGCGCACGCCGTCGAGGTCGCCCGCCGCGCCGTGTGCGGCCTGCTCACGGCCCGCCCGGCGCTCGTCCACCGGCTGCCCAGCGGCGAGACCCACCGGGGCGGTGCCTGGCCGTCGCCGCGGAGCTGGGACATGGCCCTGTCGCTGATCGCCTTCGCCACCGCCGCCGGCTCCTCCCGGGACGTGCTGGCGCAGCTGGTCCGCGGCACCGTGGGCGACGGGCCCGGGCTGGAACTCCTCGCCGTACTGGACCGGATGGACCTGCCCGACCCCGAAACCCTGCTCGCCGATCCCGCCGGCGCGGTGCTGCCCGACCGGGGAGACCGGCGTCAGGCCGTCCTGGAGGCGGTGGTGGACGCCGTGCACCGACGACCGGAACGGGAGCGGTGGGACGCCGCCTGGGCGGTGCTGGCCCGTGCCGCCGAGACCGGGGCCCCCGACCTCCTCGTCGTCCCCGCGCACACGCTCGCCTCCCTGCGCCGGGACGACTGGGAGGTTCCCGCCGCCGTCGAAGGGCTCGCCGGGGCGGTCGCCCTGTCCCGCCGTGCCGATCGGGCCGCGGCCCGTACCGCGGGGGCCGACGCCGGCCGGGCGGCGGGCCGCCCGTGAACCAGGAACCGCCGCGGAGCCTGGACCTCGACAAGCTGTACGCCGCCCGCCTCCAGGCCGTGCGGGCCCGCCCCTTCCTGGCGACGGCCCTGTTCGCCCTGCACGTCGTGGAGTCGCGCGCCGTGCCGACCATGGGGGTGGACCGGTACTGGCGGTGCTACGTGTCCCCTCACTTCGTGGACCGGACCCCGGTCGAGGAGCTCGCCGGCGTATGGGTGCACGAGGTGTCCCATCTGCTGCGCGACCACCACGGGCGCAGCGACCGCTACGCCCGTGCGAACGCGCTGACCGGCGCGGCCGAGCGCCTGCGCATGAACATCGCCGCCGACTGCGAGATCAACGACGACGTCTTCGGTGACGGTCTCACCCGCCCGACGGGCGCCGTGCTTCCCCACCACCTCGACGTGAAGTCAGGTGAGTTGATGGAGGACTACCTGCGCCAGTTCCGGCTCGGCAGCCGTACCGACTTCCTGGCGTGGCTGGACTGCGGAAGCGGCGCCGACGGTCTCGAACGCCCTTGGGAACTCGGGCCGGACGGCGCCGACGGACTCACCGCACAGGAGCAGGACGGAATCCGCTTCCGGGTCGCGGAGGGCATCAACGGCAGGCCCGGCAACACTCCGAAGAGCTGGAAGCGGTGGGCCGAGGAGGCCTTCCACCCGCCTCAGCCGTGGCGCGACCTCCTGGGGGCGGCCCTGCGCGCGGCGGCCTCAGGTTCCGGTGCGGGCGAGGACTACTCCTACGGCCGCCCGTCGCGGCGCTCGACCTCCCTGCCCGGGATCGTCCTGCCCAGCCTGCGCCGCCGTCCGCCCCGGGTCGCCATCGTCGTCGACACCTCCGGCTCGGTCAGCGACGCCGAGCTCGGCAGCGCCCTCCTGGAGGTCGCGGCGATCTCGCGCGCCGTCGGAGGCCGGCGCGACCTGGTCTCCGTACTGCCCTGCGACGCGGCCGCGCACCTGGTGCACCCGCTCTGCACCGGCGAGGGCATCCCCCTGCTGGGAGGCGGCGGCACCGACCTGCGCAGCGGATTCGCCCGAGCCCTGCGCACCCGGCCGGCGCCCGACGTCATCGTGGTGCTGACCGACGGCCAGACCCCGTGGCCGGCCGCCCCGCCACCGTGCCGCACGGTGGTGGGCCTCTTCCCCCGCCCCCGCCGGTACTCCGAGGACGGCTCGGGCCGCATCCCGCGCCGACCCCCGCCCTGGGCGAGGGTGGTCGACATCGGTAAGTAGCCCCTTTCGCCCGCGCCCCCGACGGGACTGCTCACCCGGCCTGAGGACATGGTCGAGGAAAATAGGTCGGGCGATGATGTCGAGAACCGATGTCGGGCTCCGTCCCCGGGGTGTACGCGACCACAATGGGTCGCACCACACCGAGGAGAAGCATCATGGCCAAGTACCTGCTGCTCAAGCACTACCGCGGCGCCCCGGCGGCCGTCAACGACGTGCCCATGGACCAGTGGACGCCGGAGGAGATCTCGGCGCACATGCAGTACATGAGCGACTTCGCGGCCCGGCTGGAGGGGGCCGGCGAGTTCGTCGACGGTCAGGCGCTGGCACCCCAGGGAGCCTGGGTGCGCTACGACGGCGAGGGGCGCCCGCCGGTCACCGACGGCCCGTTCGCCGAGACCAAGGACCTCATCGCCGGCTGGATGGTGATCGACGTCGACAGCTACGAGCGCGCCGTCGAGCTGGCCGGGGAGCTGTCCGCCGCGCCCGGCGCGGGCGGGAAGCCGATCCACGAGTGGCTTGAGCTGCGCCCCTTCCTGACCGCGCCGCCCACCATCACGGAGTGACCTCCCCCATGGACGAGGCCCTGCTCAGGGACCTCACCCCGAGCGTGCTCGCCGTCCTCGTCCGCCGCGGAGCCGACTTCGCGGCGGCCGAGGACGCCGTGCAGGACGCGCTGGGCGAGGCGCTCCGCGTCTGGCCCGCCGACCCGCCACGGGATGCCAAGGGCTGGTTGGTCACCGTGGCCTGGCGCAAGTTCCTCGACGCGACCCGGGCGGACGCCGCACGCCGCAGGCGGGAGGACCGCCTCCGCGAGGAGCCGGCGCCCGGGCCCGCGCCCGCGGCCGACGACACGCTCCAGCTCTACTTCCTGTGCGCCCATCCGTCGCTCACTCCGGCGTCCGCGGTCGCGCTCACGCTCCGCGCCGTCGGCGGGCTCACCACCCGCCAGATCGCCCGGGCGTACCTGGTGCCGGAGGCGACCATGGCGCAGCGCATCAGCCGCGCCAAACGCACTGTGACCGACGTACGGTTCGACCAGCCCGGCGACGTCGCCACCGTGCTGCGGGTCCTCTACCTGGTCTTCAACGAGGGCTACTCCGGCGACGTCGACCTCGCCGCCGAGGCCATCCGGCTCACCCGGCAGCTCAAGGCTGCCACGGACCATCCCGAGGTGGCGGGCCTGCTCGCCCTCATGCTGCTCCACCACGCCCGGCGGGCCGCCCGGACCGCCCCCGACGGCAGCCTGGTGCCGCTCGCCGAGCAGGACCGCGGCCGGTGGGACACGAAGGCGATCGCCGAGGGTGTCGGCATCCTGCAGGCGGCCCTCGCCCGCGACCGGCTGGGCGAGTTCCAGGCCCAGGCCGCGATCGCGGCACTCCACGCCGATGCGCCGACCGCCGGGGAGACCGACTGGGTGCAGATCGTCGAGTGGTACGACGAGCTCGCGCGCCTGAACGACAGCCCGGTCGTCCGGCTCAACCGCGCGGTGGCCGTCGGAGAGGCCGACGGACCGCGCGCCGGCCTGGCGGCGCTCGCGGCGCTGGACGCCTCACTGCCGCGCCACGCCGCGGTGGCGGCGTACTTCCACGAACGCGACGGCGACCTGGCGACGGCCGCCCGGCTGTACGCCGAGGCGGCGGCCGAGGCACCCAACCTCGCCGAACGCGACCACCTGACGCGCCAGGCCGCCCGCATCAACGCCCGCATCAACGCCGCCGTCAGACGCGGGCGCGGGTGAGCCAGGTAGACCCCTGGGCGCACCTCTTCCCCTCCGTCGGCGTAGCTGGCAGCGGCTACGGCACCCACGGTACGACGACGACGGCACACGGTCGCCAGCCGATGCGGCAGAGCGGGCCGACCGCCGCCGAGCGGGCAGACGCGACGCTGCGGCGCACGTTGACTTGACGCAACCCTTGACGCACTCTCTTGCGACAAGGCTTGCGTCAAGGTGCGCAAGTCGTGGCACAAGCAGTCGCACACGTCGAGGCACAAGGTGTGAGACAGGTGTGAGACCAGGAGGCATGATGTCGACGGCGACTCCGCGAGGCGACCAGCCCGTACGACCGCCCGATCTCGAACGGGCCCGCCTGTGGCTGGTCGGACACGGCCTGACCGATGTCCGGCCGACCGCCCTGCTGGCGAAGCGTCTGGCCGCCCGTCAGAGCAGCCGATTGGCCGGCCACCTCCTGCTGGCCGCGTTCATCATCACGGTCGCCCTCGTTTACACCACCACCCTCAGCACCATCAGCCGCCCCGACGCCGTGACCGGGTCGCCCCCGTACGGATCGCTGCTGCTCCTGACGGCCGTGGTGGCCGCGTTCGTGGCAGCCCAGGCACTCCTGGAGCGGCGCGTGCGGCGCATCGACCGGCAGGCCGGCGAGGCGCTGACGCGCCGCGCGGCCCACCCCGTCCGCCTCGGCTGGCGCACCGTGCTCGGAGTGCCCCACGCCGCCCTCGCGGGCGTTACGTTCGCCGTCGCGGTGGCCTTGACCATCAGCGCTCTGACCGTGCCGGAATCCGGGGTCCGGTACGCGGCGGCCGTCCTGCTCATCGGGCTGTGCGGAGCGGCGGGCGTCGTGGTCGTCCAACTGCGCCACGTACTGACACACCCGGCCGTGGCCGACGACGAGGCCGCGCTGACCGCCGACGCCATCATGCGGACCGAGGACGCCCGGGAGATCGCCGCACCCACCACGGTGTGGTGCCTGCCCTGGTTCCTGCCCGCCGCGGCAGCCGACACCGGCTTCGGCTGGTGGTACGCCGCCTGGTTCGTCCTCATCGGCGGCGGCGCCGTCACCCTCGCCCTGATCACGCTGCGGACCGCGAGACGAGGCGCGGCGACGGCCCGACGCGCCGCGGCCGGCGGGTGACCGCGTGATCGTCATCGACGCGGCCTCCGCCGTCCCCCCGTTCGAGCAGCTCCGCGCCCAGCTCGCCCGCCAGATCCAGGACCACACGCTCGCCGTGGGCACCCGGCTGCCGACCATCCGCCGTTTGGCCGCGGACCTCGGCCTGGCCGCCAACACCGTCGGCCGGGCCTACCGGGAACTGGAGGAGGCGGGACTGATCGAGACCCGCCGCGCGGCCGGCTCCTTCGTGTCCGCGGCCGGCGAGGACGGACGCGCACAGGCACACCGCGCCGCCACCGAGTACGCCGCGGTCATCGCCCGCGTCGGCATCGACCCCGACGAGGCCCTGCGCATCGTCCGAGCCGCACTCACCACCACACCCACCCCCGCCCTCTGACCCCCGGCCCCCCCCACGCCAGTCCCGGCCGTCGCGGCGGGAGTTGTCGGTGCCAGGAGAGAGGATGCCGGTATGAACCTGCTGCCGATCACCGCGCCCGCGTCCCTGCTGGACGCCCACCGTCTCGACCCCGAAGCCGGCGGATGGGGATTCAGGGTCGATCACGCGGTGGCGACGACGGCCGGCGACACCTACGTGCTGACCGGCCTGCGCCGCTACCGCGGGCACGCGGCCGGCTCGGCCGACCCCGCCGAACAGAATTTCGGCTACCAGTTGATCACCCGCCACGGCGCCGACGGAAAACCCACCGCCACCGCCGTGTTCGGACAGGCGGCGCCGGGCGGCGGCCCGACAGCCGTACCGGAGCGGGACGGCACCACCCTGGCCGTCCTCCCGGACGGCGCGGTCGCCGTCAGCTCCCCACCCGGTAGCACCCACCTCCTGTCCGCGGAACTGGACGAGGTCCTCGCCTCCTGGCCGATGTCCTGGGGCTGGGACAACAGGCAGGCCCCCGGGGAGGACCCGTTCGCCGCGTCGATCGCAGTCACCCCCGCGGGCCGGCTGCTGTGCATGACCTCCGAGTACGGGCTCAGCAACTGGGCCGGCGCCCACGCCAACACGGTCGCCGTCTCCGAACCAGGCAGCGCCCTCGGCCCGGGCCCCAAGCCCCTGCTGCGCGCCATCGCGACCCTGGACGCGCGCACCGGCCGCCAGAGCGACGCCGACTCGTACGCGCACGTGCGGTACGGCGATGGGCCGGTGGGGCGGGACAACCGGCCCTCGCCGTCGTTGACCGAGGCCTTGTCGGAGCTCACCGGCACCAGTGGCAGCCTCCACGGTTACCTCGACTCCACGATGACCCGCCCGGCAGCGCTCGGCGAGGACCTGTTCGTCGTCCCCGTCTTCGGGAAGACCTACCGTTCGAGCAACCGGGGGCAGGAGTTCAGCTTCGCCCTCGTCGACGACCGCGGAATGCTGCGGGGCCGGCTGGGAGGCCTGCACCTGCGCGAGGACAGCCCGTTCACCGGCTTCGACTTCACCGTGGTCGCCGACCCGCACCGTGCCCGCGCCTTCCACCTCAACCGCTACGGCCTGTACGCGTGGAGCGCTGACGGAGTGCTCCGCGCCCGGATGTCCACCGCGGAGAAGCCATTCAAGCCCCTCGTCCACTTCGCCCTGCTGGAGTGCACCCCTGCCGGGGAGCTGCTCCTCGCACACCGCAAGCAGCACCTGCTGCTGCGGGTACCGGTACCGCAGGACCTGGACGACCTGGGGCCGGCGGTGGAGACCGCCCTGAAGGGCTACGGGCGCGAGCGCACCGTACTGAAGAAGCAGTACGAGCCCGTGAACTGGCTCTGGTCGGATCGCGCGGCCACCGTCAACCACCTCTGACCGGCACGCCCACGGACCAGTCCCTCCGGCCCGACCGCCGCAGCCTCGCGGGGCGTCTGACGCCCCGAGCACGTCCCGGGCCGCGCCGGAACGGCACAGGCGGGGCGCTGTGACCGCGGTCGGACGCCGAACCTGTGCCGCACCGGCCCGGTGTCATGTCAGGCTGTGGCCATGGCGCAGCTGTAGGCCGAGGCGCCCGAGCCGCTGTAGGCCTCGACGCTGACGTAGTAGGTGCCGGCGCCGCCGGCGGTGCGGGTGAAGGCCACGGCCTCGTCGGTTCCGGCGCCGTCGTTGACCGACCGTACGAGGGTGCTGCCGGTCGCGTCGAGCAGGTAGAGGTCGGCGTCGTAGGCGTCGGGGACCGCGCACCGGACGCTGAGCCTCTGGTTCGAGGCGAGGGAGATACGGAAGTAGTCCCGGTCGGTGGTGGACTTCATGCTGCCGGTGAGGCTGGACGGGGGAGTGAGGGCGGTGGCGTCGTCGGCCGTGGCACGGGTGTCGTTCGCCTCGCTCTCGGCGAGGGTGCTCCCGCTGGGCGGTGTGCCGCAGTCGGTGCGCGGCGTCCCGTTGTAGAGGTCGGGGTCGGCGACGCCGTTGGTGACGCTGCGCAGGTAGTAGCCGCAGGTGGGACGGTTCCCGAAGTCGTATGTCTGGCCGGCGGTCAGGTGCCAGATCTTGTAGTCGGAGAAGGTCAGCGGCTTGCCCGCGGCGGCCTCTTCGGGCTGGTGGTCGCCGAGGACGACGTAGGCGCCCTTGCCGTAGAGCGTGGCCAGTCCGGAGCTGTCGAGGAACAGCGAGCTGCCCTCGTCCACCCCGACGCCCCAGGCCTTGCCGCCGGCGGTCCGCCCGTCCTTGACGGCCCGGGCGATGAACGCCATGGTGCGGCCCATGCGGTCGCGGGCGACGAAGTGCGAGTCGTTGATGACGCCGCTGTAGTCGGCCCACTCGAACATGCCGGTGGTGAGGGAGATGTAGCTGTCGTAGGGGTCGGCGAGGGCCTCCGGGCTGGTGACGCTGCCGTTGCAGGCGTCGTAGACGACCGGGCTGTTGATGTGGTGGCCGGCGCTGCCGCCGCCCGAGCCGCCGCCCTTGGCGACGACGGACTCCACCGACGACTCCAGTGCGGTGCCCTTCCACGCGGCGTAGCGGCACTGGTCGCCGCCGGCGAAGAAGACGAACTCGGCATTGCGTATGTCCGTGTTGACCTGGGCGTTGTCACCGTCTCGGGCGGCGGTCAGGGTCCAGGTGGTACAGGAGTTGACACCCGTCAGGGCGATTACGGTGTCGCACTCGGGGGTCTTGCTCCCCGAGGTGGGCGCCGAGCCGCCGAGGACGACGACGTCCAGGCTGCCGGTGCCTCCGCGAATGGCGTCGATGGCGCGCGCCATCGGGGCGGTGAGGATCTTGCCGTCACCGTTCATGGTGTACGCGGGGCCCTGCCAGGAGGTGCGGCTCACGTCGGAGGCGCTGCCCAGGCGGACGCGTGTGGCGGCCGCCTCGGCGGGGCCGGTCGAGTAGACGGTGGCGGCGAGCGTGAGCAGCGCGAGGGCGGCACAAGCCGTACCCAGGCGTGGAGTTCTGGTTCTCATGGGGGTCTCCGGAGATCGGGGAGAGGGCCCGCCGACGGGCGGGAGGTGACAGCGCCGCGGGGGAAACGGCTGTGGCTGGCGAGCTTCCACAGCCGCGGCGGCATGCTAGCGGAACGTACAAGCCACGCAATCCCAGCGGTAGATGTAAGACGGAAACCGTGTGAATCACGCGGCCGTCGGCGCATACATGGGGCTTGGGCAGGGGCTGAGCGAGGGGCGCACCGCCCCGCTGTGCTCGTTACATGAACGTAACAGGCGATACATCTAGCCAAGCTTTGAAGACATCTGTAACTTCCCTGTCTGTAGACGACGGCGAACACTTCCGTCGGCCCGACCGGAGAGGCTTCAAACCGATGAACGCTCACTACGCCCGCCCCCTGACGGCGCTCCTCGGTGCGGCTACCGCGCTGGCCGCCCTCACGGCCTGCGCGGACCCGAACGCCGCCCCGACCGCCGCGGGCGGAGGCGGGGGCGAGATGAAGATCGCCGGCGTGGCGATCAGCAAGGACCCCGCGCTCCACGACGCCCTGCCCGCCGCGATCAGGAAGGCGGGGACGGTGCGGGTGGCGACCGATGTGCCGTACGCGCCCTTCGAGATGTTCGTCAAGGAGGGCGAGAGCGCGCTCACCGGCGTCGACTACGACCTCGGCCAAGCGCTGGGAGCCAAGCTGGGGGTGAGGTTCGCCTTCACCCCGCAGAAGTTCGACGGCATCGTGCCCGCCATCCAGGCGGGCAAGTTCGACGTGGCGATGTCCGCCATCACCGACAACGCGGAGCGGCAGAAAGTCGTCGACTTCGTCGACTACTCGCAGTCCGGCTCCGGCATCATGGTCGCCGAGGGCAACCCCGCGAAGATCGCCACCCTGGACGACCTGTGCGGCAAGCCGGTGGGCGTCCAGGCCGCCACCAACCAGCTCGACCTGCTCAAGGCCCACCAGAGCCGGTGCACGTACATGGGCAGGGGCGAGATCGCCATCCAGACCTTCCCCAAGGACTCCGACGCCCAACTCGCCCTGCGCGCCGGAAAGGTCGTCGCGGACGTCCTGACCAAGCCCGCCGCCGGCTGGACGGCGAAAACCGCGGACGACGGCGCGGCGTTCGACCTGGTCGACGACCCCGCGGCGCTCGGCGGCTACAACGCCTCCCCGAACGGCATCGCCGTCTCCAAGAAGCTGCCCGAACTGACCGACGCCATCCAGAAGGCACTCCAGCAGCTCATCGACGACGGCACCCTCGAAAAGATCTGCGACACCTACGGCGTCGCCTCCATCGCGCTGAAGGAAGCCACCAAGAACGCGTCGGTGAACTGAGCCATGGTCCTCCTCGCCCCCGCGGACATGAAGCCGGACCCGCACGGCCCGCCCGGCTCCCCCGCGAGCCTCGACGTCGTACCGCTGCGCCACTACGGCCGCTGGTTCGCCGCCGCCGCCGCGATCGCCGCCCTGGTCGGGCTGACCGGGTCACTCGCCAAGAACGACAACCTGCGCTGGGAGGTGGTCGGGAACTACCTCTTCGCCGACCTCATCTTCGAAGGCCTGGCCACCACCCTGTGGCTGACCGCCGCGGCCATGGCCCTGGGCCTGGGGCTGGGCACCGTCATCGCCGTCATGCGGCTCTCCAGCAGCCCCATCCTCTACGGGATGTCCTCCCTGTTCGTCTGGGCCTTCCGCGGAACCCCGCTCCTGGTCCAGATCATCTTCTGGGGATACGCCGCCGCCCTCTACTCCCAGATAAAGATCGGTGTGCCGTTCACCGGCATCACCTTCGCCTCGTGGGACACCAACAGCGTCCTGACCCCCGCTGTCGCCGCCCTCCTCGCCCTCGGCCTCAACGAAGCCGCGTACGCCTCGGAGGTCGTCCGCGCCGGCATCCAGTCCGTCGACCCGGGTCAGACCGAGGCGGCCCACTCGCTCGGCATGCGCCCCGCCCTGACCACCCGGCGGATCGTCCTCCCCCAGGCCATGCGCGTCATCATCCCGCCCATGGGCAACGAGACCATCAACATGCTCAAGATGACCGCCCTCGTCTCCGTCATCGGCGCCCACGACCTCATGTCCAACATCCAAGAGGTCTACGCCCAGAACTACCAGGTCATCCCGATGCTCGTCGTCGCCAGCCTCTGGTACCTGGCCCTCGTCTCCCTGCTCAGCGTCCCGCAGGCATGGCTGGAGCGCCGTTACGGCCGCGGCACCTCCCGCGCCGGGAGCGCCCCCGTCATGCGGCGCATGCTCGGCGGCGCGAGCACCGCGCTGACCCGCCGCACCCGGAAGGAGGCCGGCCGATGACCACACCCATGGTGCGGGCCGAAGGCGTCACCAAGAACTACGGCAAGCTCGACGTACTCAAGGGCATCGACCTCACCGTCGAACGCGGGCAGGTCTGCTGTTTGCTGGGCCCCTCCGGATCCGGCAAGTCCACCTTCCTGCGCTGCATCAACCACCTGGAACGCATCAACGGGGGCACACTCACCGTCGACGGCGACCTCGTCGGCTACCGCCGCCACGGGCACAGACTGCACGAGCTGCGCGAACGCGAGATCGCCCAGCGGCGGCGCGACATCGGCATGGTCTTCCAGCGCTTCAACCTCTTCCCCCACATGACCGCGCTGCAGAACATCACCGAAGCACCCGTCAACGTCGCCGGCACCCCCCGCGCGCAGGCCGCGCACGAAGCGCACCGCCTCCTTGAACAGGTCGGGCTCGGCGACCGCGCCGACCACTACCCCGCCCAGCTCTCCGGCGGACAGCAGCAGCGCGTGGCCATCGCCCGCGCCCTGGCCATGAAACCCAAACTGATGCTGTTCGACGAGCCCACCTCCGCACTCGACCCCGAACTGGTCGGCGACGTCCTCGACGTCATGCGCACCCTGGCGGCCGAAGGCATGACGATGATCGTCGTCACCCACGAGATCGGGTTCGCCCGCGAAGTCGCCGACACCGCCGTCTTCATGGACGAGGGAGTCGTCGTCGAAGCGGGCGACCCCCGCCGCGTCCTCGTCGAGCCCGAGCAGGAACGCACCCGCGCGTTCCTCTCCGCGGTCCTGTGACCGCCGCCCTCGGCAGGCAGCTGCACGCGCACACGCTGCGCAGCAGGGCCGACGCCCGCCACGCCGAATACCTGGCAGACCTCAGCGCCCTCGTCGCCATCGACTCCGGCTCCTACAGCCCCGACGGCATCGACCGCGTCGCCGCATGGCTGCAGGCCCGCCTGCGACGGATCGGCTTCACCACCGAGCGCACCGCACTGCGAGAACACCGCGGCCGCCCCCTCGGCGACGTACTCGTCGCCCGCAAACAAGGGACCCTGCCCGCCTCCGCAGGAGGGCGGCGCATCCTCCTCGCCGGCCACATGGACACCGTGTTCGACGACGGCACCGCCGCGGCCCGGCCCTTCACCCTGGCCGGATCACTGGCCCACGGACCAGGCGTCAGCGACGACAAGGGCGGCCTCCTCGCCGGCCTCACCGCCCTGGAGATCCTCGAAGAAGCCGGCTTCCACCAGTACGCCGAACTGGTGTTCCTCGCCACGCCCGACGAGGAGATCGGCTCTCCCGGCAGCAGCGAGACCACCCGGCAGACCGCCCGGGGCATGCACTACGCCCTGGCCCTGGAGTGCGCCCGCGAGAACGGCGACCTCGTCATCGCACGCAAAGGCGTCGCCGACTTCCTCATCACCGTCACCGGACGCGCCGCCCACGCCGGCATCGAACCCGAACGAGGCGCCCACGCCGCCCTGGCCGCCGCCCACCTCACCCTCGGCCTCCAAGCACTCAACGGGCAGTGGGACGACGCCACCGTCAACGTCGGCATCGTCCGCGCCGGCACCCGGGCCAACATCGTGCCCCCGCGGGCCGAACTCCACGTCGAGGTCCGCGCCGCCACCGCCGCAACGGTGCGGCGCGTCCGCTCCGCCATCCACGAGCTGGCCGGCCGCACCGACGTACCCGGCACCACAACCCACGTCCAGCAACTCGACCTGTGCCCGCCCATGGAGGACACCCCCGCGAGCCACCGCATGTTCGATCTCGCCCGCGCCGAGGGCCGCAAGCTCGGCCTGCACTTCGGAGCGACGGCCACCGGCGGCGTCGGCGACGCCAACACCATCGCCGGCGCGGGCGTACCCGTGCTCGACGGCCTCGGCCCCGTCGGCGGAGCCGACCACACCCCCGAGGAATGGCTGGACACCGACTCCATCGCCCCGCGCATCGCACTGCTCGCCTCGCTGATCGTCTCCCTCGCCGACGACCGCAACCCCGCTCCCACCCCCCAGCCCTGACCCGCAGGAGGACCTCGTGCGCCACCCCGCCACCCCGCCCCGACGCGCCGTTCTCGCGGCCGGTGCCGCCGGCCTCGTCCTGGCCCTGACCGCCACCCCCCTCACCCACGCCGCCCACCACCCCGAGCCCCCCACCAACGGCTCCCTGGTACTGGTCGGCGGCGGCCTCAAGGCGGACAACACCGCCGTGTACGGCGAGATCATCAAGCGCGCCGGAGGCCCCGGCGCACGCATCGGCGTCATCACGGCGGCCTCCGTCCCGGCCAGCCAGGACCCCCACGCCGACGACCCCCGGCTCTGCAGCAACTCCGCGTGCAACGGCGCCTACTACGCGGACCTCTTCAAGCAGCACGGGGCCGCCGACGCCCAATGGATTCCCATCGACCTGGACCACATCGCCGCCGCCGACTCCGGGGAGGTCGTGGCCCGAATCGCCGGCATGACGGGCTTCTTCTTCGGCGGCGGCGACCAGTACCGCTACATCACCACCCTCCTGAACGGCGAGCGGCACACCGACTCCAAGGCCCTGGCTGCGATACGCGCCAAGCTCGCCTCCGGAGCCGTCGTCGCCGGCTCCTCCGCCGGCGCCCAGATCGCCGCGGGCCGCGACATGGTCACCGGCGGGGACTCCTACCGGGGACTGCGCGACGGAAGCACCCCCGGCTACTTCGACGACCCCGCCCGCCTGGGCTACCTGCCCGCCGGCGGTTTCGGCTTCCTCACCTCGGGACTCATCGACACCCACACCGGCGCCTACGGACGCGAAGGGCGAGCCCTGCGCCTGGCCGCCGACACCGGCCACGACCGCGTGTACGGGCTGCAGGAGAACACCGCCCTCATCGTCGACCGCCCCGGCACCGCGACCGAACACATCACGGTCCGCGGCGACAACGGCGTCACCATCATCGACCTGCGCCGAGCCCGCACCCAGACAACGCCCCAGGGTTGGTCGCTGCACGGCGCCCGCTACCACCACCTCACCGACGGCGACCGCTACAGCGCCCACACCTGGACCATCCACCCCGGCGCCGGCAAGCGCCGCCTGCACGCACTCGGGTGGACCCCCGTACCCGCCAACGCGGACGTCTTCCACTCGGCCGACCATCCCGAGGGCCACGCCTACTCCCTGCTCGGTACCGCCCGCGCCCTCGCGGCGACCCGCGCCCAGCGGACCGCCACCGCCACCACCCACGAAACCGCGCCCCGCTTCACCGTCACCCTCACCAAGGCCGGCCCGTACGCGACCTGGACCACCGACGGCCGCACCCCGGCCACCATCACGGGACTCGACATCTCCGTCGCCGCCCGGTAACACCCCGCAGGGCTCCCGGCGGGCGGCGGCCCGCCGGGACACCGCATCCGCCGGGCCGGCGCACTAAGCTCGGCGGGTGCGGTCCGCACCACCAGGAAGGACTCCCCAACCGATGAGCAGCACCCTCGCCGACGACATCCGCAACAGACTCGGCACCCTCAGCCCCGCCGAGCGCAAGGTCGCCCGCGTGCTCCTCGCCGGATACCCCTCCGCCGTGTTCGAGACCGTCGCCACCATCGCCGAACGCGCCGCGGTCTCCGCCCCCACCGTGCTGCGCTTCGCCGCCCGCCTCGGCTACCGGGGCTTCCCCGAACTGCAAGCCGCCCTGCGCACCGAACTCGACGCCCGCAACGCCTCCCCCCTCACCCTGTACGAGAGCACCGACTTCGCCCGCGACGGCGAAGCGCGGGACGGCAGCCGTCCCGGCGCCCTGGAGCGGGCACGTGCCGTACTGCCACCCGCCCTCGTGCAGACCTGCGCCGAGATACCGCCCCACGACTTCGAACGCGCGGTGACGCTCCTCGCGGACCGCAAACGGCACATCACCCTCGTCGGCGGCCGCTTCACGCACCTGCTGGCCCAGTACCTCGGCCTGCACCTGATGCAGCTGCGCCAGGACGTCCGCGTCCTGCCCGACCGCCCGGTCGAACGCACCGCCGCCCTGGCCCAACTCACCAAGCGCGACGTGGTGGTCCTGTTCGACTACCGCCGCTACGAGGACGACAAGACGGCCATCGCCCAGCTCGTCCGCGAGAACGCCGGCAAGGTGATCGTCTTCACCGACCCCTGGCTCTCACCCGCCGCGACCCACGCCGACGTCGTCCTGCCCAGCCAGGTCGGCACCCTGTCGCCCTACGACAGCCTCGTCCCCACCCTCGCCGTCGTCGAAGCCCTGGTGGCAGGCGTGATCGACGCGCTGGGATCCGGAGCGCACCAGCGGATGAAGAGCTACGAGGAGGTCGCCCGCCGCTCGGGACTGGTCTGACCCTCCGCGGCCGGTCCCCGGCCGCGGCCCCGAACCCGGGATCCCCTACGGCCGCCCCGGGACCAGGGCGTGGAAGTGGGCCGCCGCGCGCTCAGCCACAGCCTCGACATACGGCACGTAGGCGTCGGGATCCGCGTGGTCCGTCATCGGGAAGGTCAGGTGGTCGCGGCCGCCGCCGAGCGGGCGGGAGGCGATGATCTTGAAGTCGAGCAGCCTCTCCGCGAACTGCTCCGTGCTCGGCTTGGCCCACTCGTACGTGTAGCCGTAGCCCCCCGGGGGCCGCATGATCTTGAGTTCCGAGGCGAAGCCGAACGCGCCGCGCGGGTCCACGGTGAAGATCGTGTCGGAGGGCAGCGACAGGTAGTAGTGCCAGCTGTTCTCGTCGACGCAGCCCGGCGGTACGTCCGGCGGCGTCCGGAGCCGGGCGGTGGAGGGCAGGTCCGACCAGTCGAAGCGGATCCGCCAACCGCGGAGCACCTCCACGGGCTTCCCCCTGACGGCTCCGGCGCCGGGCCGGCCCGCCTCCTCCAGCGCCGCGGCCGTCGCGGTGACAGCCTCGATGACTTCCCGCACGGCCCGTGCACGCGCCTGCCTGTTGCGCTCCGACGCGCGTACGCCGTCCCACCACACGGCGGGATCGCCCACCGCCGCGTGCACCTCGGGGGGCCAGGTCGCGGGCTCGTCACCACGCGCTGCCATCCGGCGGGGGCTGAGGCCTCCGGACAGCGGCTGGTCGGCCACCTGCTGCCGCTGCTCCCACTCCCGGAACCGGGCCCGGACAGCCATCCGCTGCCGCTCAGCCTCCTGGTAGGCACGCCTCCGCTTCTCCCGCGTACGGGCCTCCCGCTCCGCGAGGCGCGCTTCGACGGCGTCCCGGACCGGCTGGTAGGCCTCCACCGCGGGCCGTACCCGCTCTTCGAAGGAGGCGTCGGCCGCGTCGTACCGCATCCGCGTCCGGCGGTGTGTCATCGGCAGGTCCCACCGCCGGATACGCCGCTGCGCCTTCTTCAGCTCCCTCTGCTCCGCGGCGATCCGCTGAACGAGGAGCGCGGCGGCTGCGGACCAGGCGGCGATCTCCTCGGGCGTGCCGTCCACGTCCACATGACGGGGCATCGACGTGTGCCCGGCGCCCAGTGCGTCCTGGACGTGGTCGGCCGGCAGCTCGGGCTCCCGGGGGAACCAGTACACGGTGATGTCGAGGTCCGCGCCGAGCCGCAAGCCCCGGTACGAGATCTGTAAGGCCATCCGCCCAGAGTGGCACCTCCCCGCACCCCGCGACCGGCGTTCCACAGGATCGAAGGGGAACCTCCCCGGCCCCCCGTGGACGGTGCCGGTGAGTCGAGAGCCGCCGCGACGGTCGGGGGTGCGGGAAAGGGCTGCGTGGGCCCGGGTTGCGGGGGCATACGGCTCTTACCTTCTGGAAGGAGCAGTGATGCTGGGTATAGCGGCCGCCGTGCTGTTCTTCATCGCGTTCTTGATCAACGCGGCGGAGATCTCGACGAACCACGTGTTCTCGTCCGGCAATTTCATGATCTTGGGCCTGATGGTGCTGGCCCTCCACGTGGCCGGAATCGGCAGCGGCTGGAGCGGACGCGCCCGACGCCGCTGACACCGTACGAGGGGCCTCGGCCCGCGTACGCGGACGCGCGGGGGAAGGTGGTTCGCCGTCTTCCCCCGCGGCGTGTGCGGCGGGGACTACCAGTCGAGCTCCGCGTGGACGGACTTCCCGTCGCGGCGGGGGACCACCCGCACCAGGCGGGCGAGGCTCTGGACGATGGACCAGCCGCGTCCGCCGGTCCGGTCGGGCGGCCTGGAGTACGGCAGGCGGGGGCTCGTGTCCCGCACGGTGATGCCGACCCCGCGGGGGAGCAGGCCGAGCTCCAGGACGGCGGGCCCGGGCGCGTGGCGGACGGCATTGGTCACCAGTTCGGATACGACCAGCAGGACGTCGTCGTGAAAGGTGTGGCGAGCCTGCGGGGCGGTCGGGACGTGGTGGCGGAGAAAATCGTCGGCGGCGTCCCGGGCCGCTGCGATGCAGCCGGGCGCTCCGCTGAAGTCCACGCACACCTGCACAGGGCGGGCGTCGTGCGGGGTGGCCGGCGGGAGCTCCATCCCCACTCCCTCTCCACTTCGGCTGAGTGCCTCACTGTCCGGGCGCCTCACCGCTGCCCGTGACCCCTTCGTGCCACCGGGGCGCCCGTCGGTCGACTGCGCCCCCAGGCAGCAGGGTACCCAGCCGACGCGCGCCATCCGCAGGTTCGTATCCCTTGCCGTCCTGTCCTTATGGGCAGGTTTGGACGTGCACGTGGTGATCCGTTCCGCACAACGGGTTCCTTTCTAGTGCAGATTCACTACTCTTGCCTGGTGCTCACTACCCAGCCCGGGGGTCGCCGCATGAGGGAAGACGCACGGTGACCGGCCCGGCGTTCCAGGTCGGCCCCGCGATCGACGCCGACACCGTCCGCCTGCGACTCGTCGGCGCCCTCGACCTGGAAGCCATCGCGCGACTGCGCGTCGCCCTCGCCGACTGCCTCGCACGGCGCTGTGACCGCCTGGTGCTCGATCTCCGGGACCTGCGCTTCTGCGACTGCGCGGGGCTCAACGTACTGCTGGAGGCCAAGGCCGCAACCGATAGGATCGGCGCCGACCTGCGCGTCGAGGGCGCCGACGGGCAGGTGGCCCGGCTCTTCGCCCTCGCAGGCGTCACCGAGCTGTTCGCCGAGAGCGTGCCGCGTCTACCACCGAGGACGGCCTGATGCCTTCACCCCCGCAGGCCCCACCGGCCACCGCGCCGGCCCTCGCCGCCGCGCGCATCACCATCCTGCTCGTCGAGGACCACGACATGGTGGCCGAGGCCATCCGGCTCGCCCTCGACCGCAGCGACGACCTGGACGTGGTCGGCCGCAGCCTGTCCGTCAAGGACGCGCTGACCGACGCCGCCCGGCTGCGCCCCGACGTGGTGGTACTGGACCGGCGGCTCCCCGACGGCGACGGCATCGCCGCCATCACCCGGCTCAAGGCGGCGGCCCCCGGGACCAGGGTGCTGGTACTGACCGGCGAGGGGACGCCGGCGCTGGCCGCACGCGTCGCCGGGGCCGGCGGATCGGGCCTCATCCTCAAGGCCGGCAACCTGGCCGAACTGCGCAACGGCGTACGCCTGGTGGCGGCGGGCGAAGTCGCCTTCCGCGAGGGCCAGCCGGACGCGGGCGGAGGCCTGATCGGTGCCGGCCTGCCGGGCGCCGGTGAGGGATCGCCCGAAGCGGCGCCCGGCGCGACGTCGGACCGTGCGGCCGGCCGGGCAGCCGACCGGGGCACCGACACCGACACGGGCACCGGCCGGGGCACCGACACGGACACCGGCCGAGGCGCCCTCACCCCGCGCGAGCGCCAGACCCTGGAGCTGCTCGGCGACGGCCTGGGGGCCGCCGAGATCGGCCGCTGCCTGGGAGTCGCCCTCAACACCGCCCGGAACCACATCCAGCGGGTCCTGGAGAAACTCGGCGCCCGCTCCCAGCTGGAAGCCGTCGCGGTGGCCCGCCGCAAGGGCCTCCTCCGGTGACCGGGAGCGACCCCGTCGAGGGCGGCGGCACCCTCGCCCCGACGGAGACGGCGTTCACCCTCCTGGTCACGAGCGTCCTCGACTACGGCATCTTCATGCTCGACCCCGAGGGCCACGTGTCCAGCTGGAACGCCGGCGCCGAACGGATCAAGGGCTTCCGGGCCGCGGACATCATCGGCAAGCACTTCTCGGTCTTCTACCCGCCCGAGGACATCGCCGCCCGCAAACCCCATCTCGAACTGGAGGCCGCCATCGCCGACGGCCGACTGGAGGACGAGGGCTGGCGCATCCGCAAGGACGGCACCCGCTTCTGGGCCAACGTCGTGATCACCCCCCTCTTCGACGAGAGCGGCGAACTGCGCGGCTTCGGCAAGGTCACCCGGGACATGACCGAGCGGCGCGCCGCCGAGCAGGCCCTCAGCGAACGCCGCCGCCTGTTCGCCCACATGGTGCAGGCGCAAGAGCTGGAACGGCGCCGCATCGCCTGGGACGTCCACGACGACTCCATCCAGGCCATGGTCGCCGTCGGCATGCGGCTGCAGCTCCTCGCCGACCGGGCGGACGGGCCCCTCGCGAGCGAGATCGCCCGGCTCGACACCTCCGTACGGGAGGCGGTCGGCCGCCTGCGCAACCTCACCTTCCGCCTCCAGCCGCCCGGTATCGACCGGCACGGACTGGTCGAGGCGCTGTCCCAGCACCTCGCCGACGTCGTGACCGGGGACTGGGGACTTGAGTCCCGCCTCGAACACAACCTCGTCCAGGAACCGGCGCCCGAGACCGCGATCACCATCTTCCGCGTCGTGCAGGAGGCACTGCTCAACGTGCGCAAGCACGCCAGAGCCCGCGGCGTACGGGTCAGCGTCACGAGCGAGAGCCGCGGCCTGCTGGTCCGGGTCGCCGACGACGGCACCGGACTCCCCGCGGTCACCCGCAGGGTGCACGAGCACTTCGGGCTGATGGAGATGCGCGAGCGGACCGAGACCGCGGGCGGCTGGTGGACGCTGCGCAGCGAGCCCGGCACGGGCAGCACCGTGGAGTTCTGGGTCCCCGACCTGCCGTCCGGTGTGCTGGACGAGCCGATGCCCGGCGCACCGGTCATGAGCTTCGACTCCCGTACCGCTCCTGCGGAGCCGTCGTGACCCCGGCCGACGCCCCGCACGTCCCCCAAGGCCGTGTGCGGGTCCTGATCTGCGACGACAACGACATGCTGCGCGCGGCCCTGTCGGAGGTCATCGAGGCCCAGCCCGACCTCACCCTGGCCGGCGGCGCGGCCGACGCCGACGAGGCGATCCGGCTCGCCACCGTCCGACGGCCGCACGTCGTGGTGCTCGACGTACGCTTCCCCGGCGGCGGCCCGTACGCGGCCCAGCAGATCATCAGCGCCGTCCCCGGTGTACGCGTCCTGGCGTTCTCCGCGTACGGCGACCAGGGCCCCCGCACCGAGATGGCCGCGGCCGGTGTCGCGGGATACCTCGTCAAGGGCGCCACGAACGCCCAACTGCTGGCCGCCGTACGGTCCCTGGGAGCCGAGGCCCGCGCGTCCGCCGGCCCGGCCGCCGAAGGGGGCGCCGCCCTCTGAGGCCCGGGCCGCAGCCGGGCGCGGCGTACGCGTCCCGAGGCCCCGCGGCTGCCCGGGCCCGGCCGGGACGCCCGGGGGCCGGGTCAGGCGGGACGGCGGTCGCCGTCCCCGTCGCGCGGCAGGTCGGCGGCCGCGTGGTGGGCGAGGACGTCACGGGTGGCCTGGCGTTCGGCTTCGGCGATGGCGGTGGGGTGGACGTTGATGACGCCGCCGAAGGGCCGGTCGACGTCGCGGATGATGCAGAGCGTCGCGGTGAGCAGCGCGGTGATCACGGTGAGGGTGATGAGCTGGCCGCGGTTGTTCCTGCGGGGGATGCAGATGCCGAGGGCCATCACGGTGATGACGAGGATGGCGAGCAGGAACCAGAGGATGGCGCTGGGGATGCTGGCGGTTGACTGGGTGAGGCGTTCCTCGCGTTCCTCGGAGCGTTTGTTGCCGGCGGCGACGAGCATGCCGCAGGCCGGTTTGCCCTCCAGGGTGCGGAAGGTCCGCCGGAAGTCCGTCGACCACACGCTGGGAGCGGCGGAGCCCGTGCCGTCCGCCATGGCGGGCCATTCCTGGGTGCGTACGGCGCGGGCGTAGCAGACGGCGGAGGCCTGGATCTGCGTCCGCTGGGTCTCGGGCGCCTACTCGGCGCTCTCCACGAGCTGGTCCAGGGCGCGGGCCTCGCCGCGGGAGGCGACCTCGGCCTTGCCGTAGGAGCCGTTGGCGGTGACCAGGACGAAGGCCAGCAGGAGGACGGTGAGGGTGAGCAGGGGGCCGACGAGGTCCTTGACCGCCATGCCGGTGTCGTCGTCCTCGCTGAGCAGACGGGGACGGAGGTAGCGGTTGGCGGCGAGTCCGGCGAGGAGTGCGAGAACGGCGACGACGATGACGAGGACCACAGCTGCGTACCTCCGAAAGCGGGGCGGGCGTGCGTGTGCGGGGCGGCGGGCGCGCCGTGATCCTGCCGGGGCCGCCGGCGGTCGGGAACAGCGGATCGTTCGCTCGCCCTCGCACGGGGGACCCGCCTTGAGCCATTGGGCGGGAAGGTGCCCGCCGACCTGGCTGCCGCCGTCGCCGGTGTGACACTGGAGGAGTGACCGACAACGCGGAGCGGACCGAGCGGCGCCTGGAGCGCGTGATCCTGGAACTGCTGGAGCGTCGAGGACCCACCGCGACGATCTGCCCCTCCGACGCCGCGCGGGCGGCGTACGCGGGGCACGGCGACGGCTGGCGCGCCCTCATGGAACCGACCCGGCGCGCGGCCCGGCGGCTGGTCGCGGCGGGCGAGGTCGAGATCACCCAGGCCGGCCGCCCCGTGAACCCGCAACAGGCCCACGGCCCCATCCGCATCCGCCGCACCCGCTGACCCGGTCCCGTAGGCGCACGGCCCCTGCGCCGCGGTGCAGGCGCGGCCCCGGCGCCGCTGAGCGGTTCCGACCGCGCGGGCGCGGCGGGCGCCGCGGCGGCCGGGCGGGGTCCTGGCAACCCCCCTGCGTCAGCCAACACGGCACTACTAGAGTGTGCGCGTGACCGAGCAGAATCCCGAACTCATCGCCGGCCGGTACCAGCTCGTCGAACGCATCGGCCAGGGCGGTATGGGCCGGGTCTGGCGTGGCCTCGACCAGCACCTTTTCGGACGTGAGGTCGCCGTCAAGGAGATTCTCTTCCCGCCCGGGATGGACGACGGCGACCGCGCCGCGCTGCTGCGGCGGTTCACCGGCGAGGCCCGCGCGGCGGTCACTCTCAGCCACCCCGGGATCATCACCATCCACGACGTCGTGGACCACCACGGCGCTCCCGTCATCGTCATGGAGCTGATCCGAGGCCAGTCCCTGGCCGCCGCCATCCGCGACCGGGGCCGGCTGCCTGCGCGGCGGGTGGCCGAGATCGGCGCGGCCGTGCTCGACGCGCTGACCGAGGCACACGCGGCACGGATCATCCACCGCGACATCAAGCCGGACAACGTGCTCCTGACCAAGGACCGCGTCGTCCTCACCGACTTCGGCATCGCCCACCTCGCGGACGCCACGACCAAGCTGAGCCACAGCGGAATCGTCATCGGCACACCGCAGTACATGCCGCCGGAGCAGCTGGAGGGCAAGCGCCCGACCCCCGCCAACGACCTGTGGGCGCTCGGCGCCACCCTCTACCACGCCGTCGAGGGGCGCCCGCCGTTCGACGCGGAGGGCCTCCACGCCCTCGCGGTGGCCGTGTTCACCCGACCGCACCGGCCGCCGGTCCACGCCGGCCCGCTGGCACCCGTACTGGACGCGCTCCTCACCAAGGACCCGGCGCGGCGCATGGGCGCCGCGGAAGCGGCCGAGATGCTGGCGGCGGCGCTGCGGTCCTTGCCGCCCCTGGCCGACGCAGCCACCGGGCGCGGGACGGGGCGGGACCCCGCGCCCGACAGCGGCACCGGGAACGCCCTCCCTCCCGTACCCGCACCCGTACCCGACCCGAGGGCGACCCCCGCACCGGCACCCGACGCGGCGGCCGAGCACGCCTCGGCGCCGACGGAGCCGCAACCGCAGTCGGAGCAGGAACCCCCGACGGTGCCGTCCCCGCAGACCCCGACGGTCCTGGACCCGAGGTCGAGCCCCGACACCCCGCGCGGACCCGTACCGGACCGGCCGACCACCCCGCCCGCGCCCGTACCGGACCGCCCGACCACCCCGCCCGCGCCCGTACCGCGGGCCGAGGACCCGGTCACGCTCGGTCCGACGGCCGAGCTGGAGCCCGGCGCACGGACGCCCGCCCGGCGGCGGGACCTCGGCCGGCGCTCCCTGATCCTGGGCGCGGCGCTGGCCACGCTCGCCACGGGCTCCGTCCTGACATGGTCCCTCACCCGGGACAACGACGAACCCGGCGGCGGCGGCGACAGGCCGGCCGGAAACGGCGCGCCGGCCTCCGTCACCGTGGTGATCGGGGTGGACGCACCGCTCAGCGGCGGGCTGTCCTCGATGGGCGCCGGCGTCAAGAACGCCGCCGACCTGGCGGTCAGGACCGCCAACGAATCCCGCCACGTCCCCGGCGTGAACTTCGAGATCAAGGCACTCGACGACGCGGCCGACCCCGCCAAGGGCGCGCCCAACGCGGCACAGTTCATCGACGACGAGAAAGTGCTGGGGGTCGTGGGACCCCTCAACTCCGTCGTCGCCAAGACACTGGTGCCCCCGCTCGCGCGGGCCGGCATGGCAAACGTGTCACCTGGCAACACCGACCCCGTTCTGACGCTCGGCCCCGACTGGGCGTCGGGCACCACATCCCGCCCGTACTCCACCTACTTCCGCACCATCGCCACGGACGTCGACCAGGGGCCGTTCGCCGCCCGCTACCTGCACGGCAAGGCCAAGAAGACCAAGGTCTACGTGGTGGACGACGCGAGCGCCCACGGCACCTCCCTCACCTCGGGCCTCACCGCCGAGTTCACGAAGCTCGGCGGTACCGTCGTCGGCACCGAGCAGGTCGACCCGGCCGAGCGCGCCTTCGCGGGCCTCGCCGAACGGGTGCGGTCCTCCGGCGCCGACGCCGTCTACTTCGGCGGCTACTACGACACCGCGGCGCCGCTCTCCCAGCAGCTCAAGGAGGCGGCGGTCACCGCGCCCCTGATGGGCGGCGACGGCATCTTCGACCAGCAGTACCTGCCGGCGAACCCGAAGGCCGAGGGCGACCTCGCCACGAACATCGGCGCACCCGCCGAGGAGTCGCCCGGGGGGCCGGACTTCCTCGCCCGGTACGGGAAGGCCGGGTACCCGGAAGCTGCCGGCTGGTACGGCCCCTACGCGTACGACGCGACCTGGACCCTCATCGAAGCGGTGAAGGCCGTCGTCACGGCCAACGGCGGCACGCTCCCGGGCGACGCCCGGGCGAAACTGGCGCCGGCCGTGTCGGGCCTGTCCTTCGACGGCGTCACGGGCCGCGTCGCCTTCGACGCGAACGGCGACACGCTCAACCGGCGGCTGACGGTGTACACGGTGAAGGCAGGCAACTGGGCGACCGTGACGAGCGGTTCCGCCACCCGCTGACGCCGATCGCGGCACTCTCGGTACGGGAGCGTGCGCCCCCGGCACCTCCGGTACGAGGGGCGCACGCCCCCCCGTACGGGTGACGGCTGCCCGTTTTCGGCGGGGCGCGCGGCGTCGCCCCCGACACTTGCCGAGTCGGGTTCCGGCAGCCGGGGTGGCGGCGCGGCAGGACCGCCCCTGCTCCTCCTCTGCCGTCGGGGCCCGCGCCGGGACGAGCCGTGCCCCGCAGAGGAGACATGCTGTGACACACACCGAACGGGGCCCGGGCCTCGCCGAGGACGCCGTGGCACTGGTGGCAGGCCTCGCCGACCTGGCGTTCAGCGGACTGAGCAGCGCGGTGGGGGGAGTCAGCGGTCTGCTGCGCAGAGCCGACCTGGGGGAGCTGCTGGCCGACGGCCAGGAGGAGACCAAGGCCCGCGGCCGCCTGCTCCTCGACCGGCACGCGGCAGCGGCACCGGCCCACCTGGAGGTCCTGGCCCGCGCGGTCGCCGAACGCCGTCGGGCGGAGAACGGCCGTGAGTGAACGAGAAGAGCACGCCCTGCTCAAGGAGCGCGTCGACCAGGTCCTCAGCGCCTTCGTCACCGCGGAAGCACAGGCCCTGACCGCCATCGACCCCAGCCTCGCGCCGGTCGCGGAGCAGCTCCACTCCGCCACCGGGTACGGCAAACGCCTCCGGGCCGCGTTCTGCTACTGGGGCTGGCGCGGGACCGGCCAGCCCGACAACGACGCACTGGTGCGCGCCGCCGGCGCGATCGAACTCGTCCACGCGGCCGCCGTCGTCCACGACGACCTGATCGACCACAGCCGCACCCGGCACGGCCGCCCCACCGCGCACATCGCCTTACGGGAAACCCTCACCACCCGACCCAAGGCCGGCGCCCGGACCCTGGCCATGCTGGTGGGCGACCTGTTGCTGTCGATGGCCGGCCAGCTGTTCACCACCTCCGGGCTCCCCGGCGCCTTCCTCAGCAGGGCCCGGCCGCTGTGGGCCGTACTGGCCCGCGAACTGGTGGCGGGGGAGTGCCTGGAGGTCATACGCACCGGCTGCGCACCGGATCCGGACGCCTCGGTGAAGGTGATCCGCTACAAGACCGCCAAGTACACCGTCGAACACCCCCTGCAGATCGGCGGCCTCCTCGCAGGCGCCCCACCCGCCCTGCTCCGGGCGTACAGCGACTACGGGCTGCCGCTGGGCGAGGCCTTCCAACTGCGCGACGACCTGCTGGGCCTGTTCGGCGACCGCGAGCAGACCGGCAAGGACCCGGCCGACGACCTCGCCTCGAACCGTCCCACCGCGTTGATGGCGTACGCACTCGCCCGCGCCACGAAGACGGAACACGCCGAGCTGCACCAGCTGCTCGGCCGGACGGACCTCACCGAGCGGCAGGTGGAACGCGTCCGCCGCATCGCCCACCGCACCGGAGCCGTCACCCGCGTCGAAGACATGATCACCGTCCGGCTCCGCCAAGCGCACGAAGCCCTGGCCGCGGCCGACCTGACCAGCGAGGCCCACCGGGCCCTGACGGCACTCGCGACGCACGCGACCACCCGAACCCGCTGACCCCCACGCCCACCCCCACCCCCACCCCCATCCTCGTCCCCCGGAGCAGCACATGACCTACACCCCGGCAGCCATGGACGCCCTGCGCACCCGAGGGGACGAACTCGCCGACGCCACCGTGGCGGCCCTGTTCGAGCGCGGGGAGGTCCGAAAGTTCAACACCCTCATGCGCTACGTCTCCACCGTCGGCCAGGACCTTCCCGAAGGCCTGCCCGACGTCGCCCGCGAGTACCTGCACGCCACCGGTTCACCGCCGGACTGGGTGGACTGGGGCGAGATGGAGCGGGCCCGCCTGTTCTTCATCGACAACAACGTGCACATCTCCACGGCCCTGTCCTTCGCCTCGATGCCCGCCTGCTACGTGGTGCCGCACGTCGCCCGACTGCTGTCGGCCACCCACTCGTTGAAGTACCCCTCCAAGCGGATGGCCGAGACGGGCCAGTTCACCGTCTACCTCATGCGGCCCGACGCGTTCGAAGCGGGCAGCCGCTTCCTGCCCGCAGCCCAGAAGGTGCGCCTCCTGCACGCCTCCATCCGCCACCACCTCAAGCGCGAGGACCGCTGGGACACCGCCGCGCTCGGCACGCCGATCTGCCAGGAGGACATGATCGGCGGGCAGATGATGTTCTCCATCCAGGTCCTCGACGCCCTGCACCGCCTCGGCATCCACATGAGCAACGAAGGCGCCGACGCGTACTACTACGCCTGGAAGGTGGTCGGCGCCATCCTCGGCGTCGACCAGGACCACGTCCCGCAGAACCTCCAGGAAGCCCGCGCGTTCTCCGACCTCTACATGACCCGCCACATGGGTCCCAGCGAGGAGGGCGCCCAGCTCACGCGCCAGCTCATCGACCTCTACGAGGACGTCGTGCCCGGCACCTTCTTCGACCCGGTCGTCTCCGCCCTGATCCGCTACCTCATCGGAGACACCTGCGCCGACTGGCTCCAGGTCCCCCGCACGTCCTGGGACGCCGTCGTCAAGACCGCTCCTGCCCTGCTGGGGGTACTGGAGACCATCGAGGACCACTCTCCGCTGGCCGCCTGGGCCCTGGACCGGATCGGGCACCTGACGAGCGTCCTCGAACTGTCCTCGCTGACCCGCGGCCGCGTCATGCACTACGCCATCCCCGAACAGCTCAAGAGCGACTTCGGGGTCAGCACGACGGTGCCGCCCAAGAGCCGCTGGACCCCACCGCCGCCGACCGTCTCCGCCTGAATGCCGGATCGGGCGCGGCGGGTCGGGGCATGCTGGGGGTGCGCTGGGGCGCTCTACTCAGGTAGCGGGGGTTGGTCGGTGTTACGCATTCACTTCACGGCGGAAGACCTTGCCCGGACACGGGTGGCGGCGACGATCGGTGTCGCAGCGGAGATCTACGGCAGCCTGGAGATGCTGAGGGAAAAGCGGGACCTCCTTCATTTGAGCGCATGGCGGTCAGCGGTCGCCGGCCGGATGGGAGCGGACACGCGCCCCCTGACCTCCCTGGTTCCGGTGCGCGGTCCCGGGCTCGATCTGTTCGCTTTGATGGGTGATGTGCCCTCCGTGGACCACGCCGTGGACAACCTGCTGCACGCCCCGGTGTCCCGGCTGCGACGCGAGTTCGAGGGACTCGAATTCCACCCCGGACACCTGCCGTGGGCCAGGCGGGTGTCCGAGGGCGACCGTGACGCACGGCGGGAGCTGGCCGAGGCCGTACGCGCCTGCCATCGGCTGACTGTGGAACCGTACTGGCGGCAAGGGCAAGCGGAACTGGTCGCACTGTCCACCCGCGGCGCGAACCTCGTGTTGGAGGGCGGCATCGACCTACTACTGCGATCGATCGGCGCACCCCTCGTCCGATGGCGTCCGCCGGTGCTCGAAGCCCCCTACCCGCGCCGGGTCGAGGTACGTCTCCAGGGAAGGGGGCTGATCATCACCCCCACGATCTTCTCGAAGCATCCGGTGAGCCTCCTGTGGGACCCGCTCGATACCACCCAGCCACCCCGGCTGACCGTGCCGGCCCTCCGCCGCCCGCTGACCGGCACCGAACCGGCGGAAGCGGACGCCTCCGCCCTGCGGAACCTGGAGTCCCTGCTCGGCCGCACGCGAGCTGCCGCCCTGCATGCGACAGCGGAAGGCAGCACGACGACCGAGCTGGCCCGCCGCCTCAACGTCACGGCCGCGGCGGCCAGCCAGCACGCGACCGTGCTCCGGAACACAGGCCTCATCACCACCAGCCGCCGAGGCGGCTCCGTGCTGCACCTCATCACCCCGCTGGGCCTGTCCCTGTTACGGCCCGACACCCTGCCGCAGGGGTGACCCCCCGAGGGCGCCATCGAACTCCGGTGACGAGGCGTGCGAGGCGTGCAAGGCGCCACACCTGCCCTCATGACTTACCGTCATAGCCCACCTTTAAGCCGTGACTTAACAGGTGGGCCACAGTCGGCCCGCCCGCCAGGATGTGAGCCGCAACCGACCCACTTCGACTACCTCACACCCATCCTGGAGTTCGCATGCAACGCCATCTCGCCGCCGCGCTCGGTTCCGTTGTACTGACCGCCGGCACCTTGCTGGGCGCTCCCGCCGCCAGCGCGCAGGTCGCCGCCTACCCCGTCACCCCTTACGGCCCCATCGCGGTCGGGAACACGTGGACGAAGGGCACGATCACCTGGTACAACCGGTCGGTCGTGGTGAAGGGGACGCACAAGTCGGTGAGCTCGGCCGGCCCGGCCTACTGCCGTCGCACCTGGGCGTACACCTACGACGCCAACGGCACGCTGCTGGGCTCGGCCGGCTCCGCCCCGTCTGACACGGCTTGCGGCACAACCGAGGACTTCGCCTTCCCCGTTCCGGCCGATGTCCCTGGCGGAGCCGCGCGCGTGTACGTCTGCCTCGACGACGGCAACCTCAAGGACCTGCGCTGCGACCCTTACTGGCGCCCCTGACCCCTCCGACCGCGCGCACGGCGCAGCCGCCGCCGAGGCAGGCCCGCACCAGGGCTCCCGGGGTGACCGTACCGGCCACGAAGCCGACCTTGAGTTCGTCGCGAGTGGGCATCTGGCCGGTGGGGTCGCCGACGGAGGACGACGTGGTGCCCGGCTCGGTCCGCGATTGCTGGGGGTTTAGCCCTGTCCCGGGGCAGCTGATCTGGGGTGTGCGGCGGCCGTTGACCAGCCCGAGGTGTTCTCACGGGCGGTGCTCGGTCGGGATATTCGCTGGTCGCCGCTTGTTGCTGGTGGTCATACTGCCGCGATGGATCCAGTGATTCTTGAGACCGATCGTCTGGTGCTGCGGGTCTTCACACCTGCCGACGTGGATGCCGTGTACGAAGCCTGCCAGGACGAGGACATCCAGTTCTACACCCCGGTGCCGGTGCCGTACCGGCGTGCGGACGCGGAGAAGCTCGTCGGTGAGAAGCTGCCCGTCCAGTGGGCCGAGGACAAGGACTACACCCTCGGCGCGTTCCGCAAGGACACCGGCACCCTGGTCGGCTCGTACTGCCTGACCCTCATCAGTCGCGGTGTCTGGGAGCTCGGTTACTGGGCGGTCAAGGAACAGCGCGGACGCGGGTACTCGGTGGAGGCCGCTCGGGCACTGTGTGAATGGGGCTGGGCCACCCTTGACGTGCACCGCATCGAGTGGTGGGCCATGGCCGGGAACACCACATCGCGTGCCGTCGCCGAGAGGCTCGGCTTTACCGTCGAAGGAACACTGCGCAATCGCAGCATCGCCAACGACGGCAAGCCGCATGACTGGTGGGTGGGCGGACTGCTGAGGCCCTGATGCTCGGTCCGGTGCTTCGCCGGCCCCGTTGCTCTCCTGCAGGTCCTGCCGAGGAGCCCCACCCACTGATCATCGGGCAGTGGTGTGCGGACGCAGAGATGTCCATTCCCCTGCACCCGTTTCCTGCCCCAATGGGGACGGTCCGCCGCCGCGACACCGCCGGCGGCAGCAGCGCCTCCCGCTGGGCGGCGGTGGACGCCGACGGATAGGCGCTGCGCGCCGGCCCTGCTCTACCGCTCGGGCAGACCGCAGACCGCAGACCGCAGACCGCGTCCGGCCTGCCGGTGCTCGTCACACCCGTGGCCGCCCCGGACCGTTCGCGTGCCGGGTCCGGGGTGGCACAGGGGGCGGCAGGCCGTCAGCGACGTTCCCAGTCTTTAGACGGGGGTGCTGGGCAGGGCGGTGAAACCGGGCGCGCAGGCGGCCGCCAGGTTCGACGGGGTGAAGGGAACGCCGTTGGTGGTGCAGCGGGCCTCGTACAGGACGCCGTCACTTCCCAGGAGGGTGACGAAGAGCCGCCCCGGGTTCTCCTCGGTCACGGCGACCGACGTGTCGAAGGTGCACCGGGGTCCGCCGGGGAGCAGGGCGAGGTTGATCCACACTCCGGGGTTGCGGCTGTCGTTGAGGAAGGCGTGACCCTGCTGGTCGGTCGCGGCGCGGAACACCGTCTCGAACAGGGGGGACGAGGCATAGTCCACGACGGTGGAACTCACATCACGACTTGTGGTGCAGCGTCGGCTCGAATCATCGTCCACCGCGACCGGCGAAGGCTTGGCAGTCTTCGCGGGGGCCTTGGGGTCAGGGCCTGCGTGCGCGGCGGCGGACGGGGCCACCAGGGCACCCGCGAGCAGGGCTACCGACACCGCCGCGGCGCTGCGCGCAGCCCAAGGAAGCTTCCTCATGCGATCTCCTTTTTCGTCAGCGCAGGCCGACCGACACGGGAAGTAGTCGTCACGCCTGCGTTACATGCGAAGACAGGAACGCGACCCACGCGCCGGGCGAGGTATGGCATACGCCAGGAACAACGCGTGACTCGCGGGCTGCTTCGTCTCGCCCCGAACATCGCACGCAGCCCGCACCCGGAACCGCACACCACTCCGAATATTCATTCGTGTGAGGGGCTCACCCGGAACCACTTGGCGGCATGCCGCCAAGCGCGCCGGAGTAAGGGCGGCAGTGGCTCGGGCGAGGCGTCGGGCGAGGCGTGGATTCCGCCTCCCGGCGACGGCCGCCCGTTATCCCGTGCCCTCACGCGAAGCGATCAGGCGATCGACGTGACCACCCTCGGGACGGCCCTGATCCTGGCGACCGACGCCCTGACCGAGTGGGTAGAGGCCGGCTGCCCGCCGCCCGCGCATGTGGCCACACAAGCCCCGAAGCGCGCTGAGCCGGCTCGAAGTCGCCCGAGAATCGCTCGGCACGTACATCGTGGGCCGACTGGCCGCGCTCGGCGTGGAGATCCTCTGCTGCCACAGCACCAAGCGGCCTCGGAGAAGGTGGGTCACGTCCACGCGCCGCCCGGCACGGCACCGCGCCGCGTTGTCGCAGAGCCCGAGTGCGCCCAGTACCAG
Source organism: Streptomyces sp. NPDC058662 (assembly GCF_042716255.1). Classification (NCBI taxonomy): domain Bacteria; kingdom Bacillati; phylum Actinomycetota; class Actinomycetes; order Kitasatosporales; family Streptomycetaceae; genus Streptomyces; species Streptomyces sp. NPDC058662. The sequence goes on from NZ_JBHXRU010000004.1 coordinate 70,888, forward strand.
GGCACTGCTCCGCCCTGCGATGCACCGCTCCGGGCGACGCTGCAACGCACCCCACGTCCCCGAGGCCGCTCAGCGTCCAGGCAGGCGAGCGGGATCGGCGATGATCTGGCGGACGGTCCGCCATGCCGCGCCCAGCACCGGTCCGCGGCGCCCCAGGGCGGAGGGGCGCACCGCCTCCGGGGGCCAGGGTCGGACGGTGACCCGGACGGCGAGTTCGGCGCGTACCGACGGGAGGAGCCAGTCGGCGAGTTCGGCGTAGGCGCCGCCGAGAACGAGGCTGTCCGGGTCGATCAGGTTCACCGCCGAGGTGAGGCCGAGGCCCAGGGCCCGTCCCGCGCGGTCCAGCGCCCGCAAGGTCGAGGCGTCCCCTGCGGCGGCCCGCTCGGCCAACAGGGCCACCGGGTCGCCGCCGACGTGCCCCAGCCCGGCCTGGCGCAGCACGGCCGCTTCGCCCGCGTACTGCTCCAGGCAGCCGCGTGCCCCGCAGGCGCAAGGGAGGCCCTCCGGGTGGACGGGCAGGTGGCCGAGTTCCCCTGCGAAGCCGCGGGCGCCCCGGAACAACTGCCCGCCCATGACCAGTGCGGCACCGATTCCGGCCTCGGCGGAGACGTGTACGAAGGTCTCGGCGGGGTTTCCCCGGTGCCACTGCTCGGCCAGCGCCCCGAGGTTGGCCTCGTTCTCCGGATCCGGCACGGTGTCGGGGTCGGGCCAGTGGTCGGCGAGGCGGACGGCGTGCCAGCCGAGGTTGGGCGCACGCTCCACCAGCCCGCGCGGCTCGTTCGGCACCACCCCCGGCACGGCCAGTACGCGACCCTCGACGCGCAGCCCGAGGGCGGCGGCCCCGGACTCCGCCTCGGCGCCCAGTGCGGCGGCCTCCGCCAGCACCTGTCCGGCCGGCCGGCCCGCGTTGGCCCGCTCCACGCGACGCCAGACCCGGGGTTCACCGCGCAGGTCCACGACGCACGCGGCGAGGTGGGTGACTCCGATCTCCAGGCCGAGGCCCGCGGGACCCCGATCGTTCAGGGCCAGCGCCCGTCCGGGGCGGCCGACCCGTCCGCTGGGCGGGGCTTCCGTCTCGGTCACGGCTCCGCGATCGATGAGCTCGTCGACCATGGAGGAGACGGCCGGCCTGGTCAGGCCCGTGTGCCCGGCGACGTCCGCCCGAGAGAGCGGGCCGTGCGCGGCGACCGTACCGATCACCACCGCGAGGTTCTGCCGGCGCATCCCCTGCTGTGAGGCGGGCGCGGTCTCCAGGCCACCGCTCGCCCTCCCGATCCCCGCCATGGAGCCGACCCTCCTATCGTCGTGCGGGCGGGGCCTCCTGCAGGGCCCGCGCCCGCCGCAGCGTACTGGTGATCCGTTCGAGCGTGTCGTCGTCACGGGGTACGGGCTCCAGTACCCGGCCCCCGGCGGTCCGCCAGCGCCGGGCGACGGCGTCGGCGGGCTCACCCGTAAGCAGTGCGGCGGCCTGGGCGGCCGCCCCGAGCGCGACCAGTTCCCGGGCCTCGGGCACCTGGACCGCTCGGCCGGACAGCCGCAGGACGGTCCGCCGCCAGGCCTTGCCGCGGGCTCCGCCGCCGATCAGGAGCAGGGGCACGTCGGGGGCGGGGTTCTCGCCTCCGGCGCGCAGCACGTCGTCCAGCGCCGCGAGCAGGGCTTGGGCAGCGCCGTCGTAGGCGGCCTGGAGGAGCTGTCCCGGCGTGGTGTCGTGGCGCAGGCCGTGGACCAGGCCGGACGCGTACGGGAGGTTGGGAGTGCGTTCACCGTCCAGATGGGGGAGTACCACCACCGTGCCGCCTTCCTCGACGTCCTCGCAGTCGCGGCCGACGAGGGCGGCGAAGCGTTCGACAGCGAGGGTGCAGTTCAGCGTGCAGGCGAGCGGCAGCCAGCCGCCGAGAGCATCGGCGAAGCCGGCGACGGTTCCGCCCGGGTCGGCAGGCCGGCTGCGGCCGACGGCGTAGACGGTGCCGGAGGTGCCGAGGCTCAGCACCGGCCGGCCGGGTGTGAGGCCCAGGCCGAGAGCGGCGGCCATGTTGTCACCGGTCCCGGTGGCCACCAGAGCGCCCTCGCGCAGCGGCATCCCGGCTCGGACGACGCCCGCCCGGGCGCCGGGCGGGAGGACCTGTGGCAGCAGCCCGGGATCGAGGCCGATCCGGCCGAGGACGTCCTGGTCGTAGCCGTCCGGGCCCCACCAGCCGGTGCCCGACGCGTCACCGCGGTCCGTCACCGCCTCACCGATCAACCGCTCCGTCAGAAAGTCGTGGGGAAGCCGGACGGCCGCGACGCGGTCGGCGACGGCCGGCTCGTTGGCGCGCAGCCAGGCCCACTTGGCGGCCGTGAAGGCGGCCGTAGGGACGCTTCCGGTACGGCGGGCGAGCTCTGCCGTACCGAACGCGGCTGCGAGTTCGGCGGCCTGCGGAGCGGAGCGGACGTCGTTCCACAGCAACGCCGGACGCACCGGCCGGCCGGCCGCGTCGAGGGTGACCAGGCCGTGCTGCTGGCCGGCGATCGAGCAGGCGGCGGCGCGATCCGCCCAGCCGGTGCCTGCCATGGCATCGCCGAGCGCCCGCCACCACTGTTCGGGGTCGCTCTCGCGTCCGGCGCCCTTGCTGACGGCGTGCGCGGCCCGCCCCTCGCCCAGGACGGCGCCGGTGTCCAGGTCGACGGCGAGGGCCTTGGTGCACTGGGTCGAGCTGTCGACACCGATCACGACACGCTGAGCAGACATGCGTTCCTCCGGTGGGGTTCCTTCTGGCGTCCCGGCATACTAATTTGTTTTCCGTCATTACAAATAGCCCTCTCGGCTCGGATCCGGAGCGCCCCATGACCAGCGACCCGCTCGTCCCCACTCCCGCGCACAGGTTCACCTTCGGCCTGTGGACCGTCGGCTGGCAGGGCCGGGACCCCTTCGGCGACGCCACCCGACCCGTCCTCGACCCGGTCGAGTCCGTGGAGCGGTTGGCCGAGCTCGGCGCCTACGGTGTCACGTTCCACGACGACGACCTGATCCCCTTCGCGGCCGGTGACACCGCACGCGAGCAGGCGGTCAAGCGCTTCCGCACCGCACTCGACACGGCCGGGTTGAAGGTGCCGATGGCCACCACCAACCTCTTCACCCACCCGGTGTTCAAGGACGGCGCCTTCACCGCCAACGACCGGGACGTCCGCCGGTACGCGCTGCGCAAGACGATCCGCAACATCGACCTGGCCGTGGAACTCGGCGCCACGGTCTACGTCGCCTGGGGCGGCCGCGAAGGTGCGGAGTCGGGCGCGGCCAAGGGCGTGCGCGCCGCCCTCGACCGGCTGAAGGAGGCCTTCGACCTGCTGGGCGAATACGTCGACAGCCAGGGATACGACCTGCGCTTTGCGATCGAGCCCAAGCCCAACGAGCCGCGCGGCGACATCCTGCTGCCCACCATCGGCCACGCCCTGGCGTTCATCAACGAGTTGGACCGGCCCGAGCGGGTCGGCCTCAACCCCGAGGTCGGCCACGAGCAGATGGCCGGGCTGAACTTCCCGCACGGCATCGCCCAGGCCCTGTGGCACGGCAAGCTGTTCCACATCGACCTCAACGGCCAGACCGGCATCAAGTACGACCAGGACCTGCGCTTCGGCGCGGGCGACCTGCGCCAGGCCTTCTGGCTGGTCGACCTGCTGGAGTCGGCCGGCTACGACGGTCCCCGCCACTTCGACTTCAAGCCGCCGCGCACCGAGGACTCCGCCGGCGTCTGGGCTTCGGCGGCCGCCTGCATGCGCAACTACCTGCTCCTCGCGGAGCGCTCCCGTGCCTTCCGGTCCGATCCGGAGGTCCAGGCCGCGCTCGTCGCCTCCCGACTGCCCGAACTCGCCCTTCCCACCGCCGAGGACGGCCTGGCCGGGCTACTGGCAGACCGGTCCGCCTTCGACGAGTTCGACGTCGATACCGCCGCCCACCGCGGCATGGCCTTCGAACAGCTGGACCAGCTCGCCCTCGAACACCTCCTCGGCGCCCGCTGAAAGAGCGTTCCATTCCGGGGGATGAGGCCTCGAAGACTCCCGGACCTCCCGATCAATCTCACCTGCCGCGTCGGCCGCCGCCTGGACCCGCGGGTGTGGACGCTCCCACGTGGTCACCGCAAACCGAAACGGGCGCCGTCCACTCCGCGTGCGGGGTCTGCTCACTGACGGGCAGCGCATGTCGGTCGAGCCGATGGCCGCCCGGCTGGGTGAGGACGGGAATTGCCCCCTCTGGGTGAGGACGGGAATCTCTAAGCGGGCTCCGCGGCGCGGGGGGCCTTGAGCCGGGAGATGAGTTCCTCCACGAACGCCTCCAGATGGGGCGGGTGCGCTCCGGTCCGGGTGGCGCAGAACCAGGTGCGGGTCAGCGGCCGCGCGCCGATGTGGACGAGGGCGAGGTCGTGCGAGGCCGCGTACGGGGCGGCCACCCAGTTGGGCAGTACCGTCACGCCCTGCCCGCCCGCGACCATCTCGACCACCAGGTCGGTCACCACCGGCATGGTGGTGATACGGGCCGGCCGGGCACCGGCGGGGATCGGCAGCGGCATCGACGGGATGCGCTTTTGGTCGTAGAAGTCGTAGAGGACCAGGTCGGCGCCGTCGAAGTCACGGGCGGTCAGGTACGCGCGCGAGGCCCACGGGTGGCCGGCCGGCACCACAGCCACCATCTCGTCCTCGAACAGCCTGGTCAGTGATACCCGGTCCATCTGCAGGTCCGGCTTGGTGACCAGCGCGACGTCGACCAGGTCGGCGAGGAGTGCCGGGATCGGCGCGTCGTCGGGGACGGTCTCGATGCGTACGTCGATGTCCGGCTCGCGCTCGCGGAAGGCGCGGAGTACGGGCGGCAGCCAGGGGAAGGTCGTGCTGCACTGCGCGGTGAAGCGGACCCGCCGGTCGCGCCCGTCGCGGAGCTCCCGCAAATCCCGGGAGGCCGACTCCAGTTCGCCGAGGACATGGCGGGCCGCGACCAGCAAGCGGCGACCGGCGGCGTTGGGGACCAGACGGCGGCCCTTGCGGTCGAAGAGGGGCATGCCCAGGCGGGCCTCCAGCCGGGTGAGCCGCTGACTCAGCGCCGGCTGGCTCACGTAGAGCCGCTCGGCGGCCGCCGTCAACGAGCCGGCTTCCGCGGTGGCGTCCAGGAGTTCCAGGTCACGCAGGTCCACATCCATAACCCTGGATTATGGCATGCTGCAATTTTCGTCGTGGTGTTATGCGTGGGGAGTTCGTAGGTTTCTGGTGTCAGCAGGACAGGCCCAGCCGCCACGAAAGGCACACATCATGACCGACACCACCACCACCGCTCTTGTCACCGGCTCCTCCAGCGGTATCGGCCTGGACATCGCCCGCGCCTTCCTGGCGAGCGGCGCCAACGTTGTCCTGGGCGGCCGGGACGGCGACCGCCTCGCCAAGGCCGCGGCCGGCCTCGGCCACCCGGAACGGACCGCGTGGGTCACGGGCGCCATCGCCGAGCCGGCGACCGGCGAGGCCCTCGTCCGCACCGCCCTCGACCGGTTCGGCGGCATCGACGTCCTGGTCAACAACGCGGGCACCTTCGCCCCCAAGCCCTTCACCGAGGTCACCGAGGAGGAGCTCGACGGCTTCCTGACCGGCAATCTCAAGGGCACCTACCTCACCACCCAGACGGTGGTGCGAGCGCTGCGCGCGCAAGGCCGGGGCGGCAGCATCGTCAACATCGGCACCGTCCTGGTGGACCACGCGCTGGCGGGCTTCCCGTCCTCCGCGCCGGTGGTCAGCAAGGCCGGCGTGCACGCGCTGACGACCAGCCTGGCCGCAGAGCTCGCCGCCGACGGCATTCGCGTCAACCTCGTCTCGCCCGGCATCATCCGCACCCCGCTGCACGCGGGCTCCGACGTGGACTCCTTCGGCGGGCTGGCCCTGCTGAACCGGGTCGGCGAGGTGTCCGAGATCTCCGAGGCGGTGCTCTACCTCGCGGGCGCCACGTTCGTCACGGGGCACGCCCTGCGCGTGGACGGCGGGCACGTCACCGGCCGCGCCTGAACCCCACCACACCACTCCACACCCCTCCACTCCACTCCACTCCAGCGAAAAGGACGTCCCCCGCCATGCCGTACGTCAACGTCAAGATCACCCGTGAAGGCGCCACCGCTGCCCAGAAGGCCGAGATCATCGCCGGCGTGACCGACCTCCTGGTCAGGGTCCTGGACAAGGATCCCGCCACCACCTTCGTCCTCATCGACGAGGTCGACCTGGAGGACTGGGGCGTCGGCGGCGTCCCGACGCAGGAGTACCGCCGCCGCAACCTCCCGAGGCAGAACACCTAGTCCTGCTGCGGTGCCAGGGAGCGCCGGACGCAGAACTCGTAGCCCTCGGGGTCGGCCATGACCACCCAACTCCGGTCCGGGCCCTGGCCCACGTCCGTCCTGGTGGCGCCGAGGCCGAGCAGCCTGGTCACCTCGTCCTCGGCGCTGGCGTCGACCGGGCTGACGTCGAGGTGGAGCCGGTTCTTCACGCCTTTGCCCTCCAGCACCTGGACGAGCACCAGGGTGGTCGGCATCTGACGGGCCCGGACCTCTCCGTCACTTCGCGCATTCGCGATCACGCGGGCGTTCTCGTCCTCGGCGTCCGGAGGCCAGTACCCCATAAAGCCCTCGGCGTTGCCCCGGCCGAGCAGCGCCGTCGTCGCGTCCTGCCAGATGCGGGTGAGCTGGCTCCGTGCGACCTCGGAGGTTACGTACGGCGCGAGCATGCTGAAATCGCTGGGTCCGCCAGGGTCGTGGTTGCGCCCGTCGGGGGAGAGGGACAGGTTCGCGGTCACCCTGCGGCTGGTCGAGTGGGTCATTGAGCGGCCGTCCGCCACCGCGGCTCCTCTGCGGCAGCTCGCTCCGCGTGGAGGCTTGCCTCGTAGCGGTCGTAAGTCGCGCGTGGGCCGCCGGCCTGGGTGGCGGTGTCGGCGAGCCGCCGGAGCGTGGCTGCAAGGTCCCGCACAGGCGCGGGCCAGAGCGCGTAGATGCGGCGCTGGTCGGTGCGGTGGGAGGTGACGACGCGGCGGTGGAGCACGGCGTTTCATGGGTGGTCGCCTGTGAAACATCCGCCAGCGGGCGACCGACCTGCGGCGACCGTGTTTCACGAGTCGTTGCCAATGTCTGGAGCGCGGAACCCATGCCGACCTGCCCGTTCAGGGGTTGCGGACCTCCCGAGACGAACCGCTGAACGAGCGTGGTGGCGAGGCAAACCGCCGTCCGCGCGGCCTCCAGCGTCTCGGGGGTGGTGGCGCTCTGGCCGCCGTGCCGGGAGGTCTGTCCTTCCCACAGCGCGCGCATCCTCGCCTCCGCCGGGGCGACGGGGTCGCCGGCCGGGATCTCAGGGTCTCGAAATAGGCCCGGGACTCCAACAGCACCTCCCCGTGTGGCCGTTCTCCAGTACGTGCGACGCGGGGTCGCCGATCCCCCGCTCGGCCTGCCACGCGGGCAGGTCGTATTCGGCAGGAGGAGTGGCTCGGGGCCGTACAGCAGCTTGAGGTTGCAGTCGCGGAACTGGCTCATGGGGGTGAGTACCACGGAGGTTCGAAGGGCCGGAGCCCGGACCCCGGCCAGGTATGGCGCCGACTACGCCCTCTGCAGCGAGCGCACGGACCTGGGCGTCGAGATCGGCCGTGTAACCGCCAGTCCACGACCACGACCACGATCGCGACCGCGACCGCGACGTCGGTCAGGCCGGTGATCAAGTCGGCCCTCGGCGCTCGGAGGAGCAGTCCTCGGTGACCAAGTGATCGCGCGGCCCCGCTGCGGGACTTGGTATGGACCTGACAAGCCCAGTCGGCTAGCGTAGCGCCCGCCACTCGCTGAGAGCGCTCTCAAGCGTCTGATCCCCCACACCAGGAGGTCTCGTGAAACACACCGCCCCCTTACGCGCTGCGGCCGTCGCCGCCCTGCTTCTGACCGTCGGCCTGGGCGCCACCCACGCCGGCGTGGCGAGCGCCGTCCCGCTTGCGGAGCCCGCCGCGGCATCGTCCGCCGCAGCGCCGTCCGCCTCGGCCGGACTGCTCGACGCGATGCGCCGGGACCTCGGGCTCACCGCTTCCCAGGCCGAGGAACGGCTGAGCGCAGAAAAGGCCGCCGCGGCCGTGGAGAAGACCGCACGGCAGGCCGCGGGTAGTGCGTACGGCGGCTCGTGGTACGAGCCGGCCACCGGCCGGCTCGTCGTCGCGGTGACCGACCGCGCGGAGGAGTTCGAGGTGCGGGCCCTGGGCGCCGACACCCGGCTCGTCCGGCACAGCGCCGCCGCGTTGGACCGCGCCAAAGCGAGCCTGGACACGCTGCGCGCCCCCACCGGGGTGGCCGGCTGGCACGTCGACCCGCGGACCAACAGCGTCGTCGTCACGGTCATAGGTAGCGAGCGGGAAGCCCCCGCCGTACGGGCGTTCCTCGACCGGGCCCGGGCCGACGGCCCCGTCACCGTCGCCGAGACGGCGCAGGCGCCCCGTACGTACGCCGCTGGCACCGTCGGCGGCGACCCGTACTACACCGGCAACGTCCGCTGTTCGATCGGGTTCTCCGTGTACGGCGGCTTCGTGACGGCTGGGCACTGCGGGCAGGCGGGGGCCGCCGTGCGCGGCTGGGACGGGTCCGCGATGGGCACCTTCCATGGATCCTCGTTCCCCGGAAACGACTACGCGTACGTCGGTATCCACAGCGGCTGGTGGACCGTACCGGTGGTGCTCGGCTGGGGCGCCGTCCCGGACCAGCTGGTACGCGGCTCCGCCGAGGCACCCGTGGGTGCCTCGATCTGCCGGTCGGGGTCCACGACGCGCTGGCACTGCGGCACCGTCCTCGCCAAGAACGAGACCGTCAACTACAGCCAGGGCTCCGTCTACCAGATGACGAAGACCAGCGTCTGCGCCGAGGGAGGCGACTCCGGCGGCTCGTTCCTCAGCGGGGACCAGGCCCAGGGCGTCACCTCCGGCGGCTGGGGCAACTGCTCGTCCGGCGGCCAGACGTGGTTCCAGCCGATCAACGAGATTCTCGGCCGCTACGGCCTGACGCTGCACACCGCCTGACAGCGAGGATGTACGTGAGCGTTCCCCGGCGGGGTCTGCCCCAACGCCTGACTGACTCAGGGTCCTCCACGGGATGGGGCGGCTCTGTCCGGGGGACGCTCGCGTGCATCCCCCGGTCCGGGGGACGCGCCTTCATAAGAGCCCGGCCAGAGACCCCATCGCCAACCGGCCCGAATAGGTGGCTCGCCGTAATGGTCAAGCCCACGGCGCCGACCGAGGAAGCCGCACTCCGAGGAGTGGGTGCGCGAGGCAGCGGGACAGATGCGCTTTCGTTGGGTCCCGCTCGCCTGACCTTGGGCGGTTACCGGCGGGCCGATAGCCCGTAGGCCTGTCCCGATCGTCAGGCACAGTCCCATCCGCGCTCGCGTCATCGCACGGCCAAACTCCTCCTCGTGTCGGATCAGGCCATACGTGCGGATGGTTTGCTTGCGGGACCCGGGCTGGGCGTCAGCTGAGCTCGAACGAACTCGCCCGGTTGAAGCAGCCCACCTGGGTCAGGTCCCAGTGCTTGTGGATCCACTGGTCCCCGCACTCGCCCTGGTAGTTGATGTCGGAGGAGAACCAGACGTCGCAGTGGGCGCCGGTCTGGGTCGACACCGAGCTGACCCGGTCGTTCCACCCACTCGGCATGGACGCAAACCTGAAGTCCTTGTCGCTCAGGGTGGCCGTGCAGTCGCGGGAGACGTAGACGTCATGGGTCGCGCCTGCTGAGTTGTAATTGACCCAGTCGTAGAACCTCACCGCCCACACAGCAGCGGTGCCGGCGTACTGGTCGGCCTGCTCCAGGGTGGCGAAGCACCTGGGGGCCTTGCCGCCCAGGACCTCCGAGCAGTGCTGGTTGGCTGCGGTCAGGCCGACCGAACCGGGTTGGGCGGCCTCCGAGGCGCCGACAGTCCACAGGGTCGTGGCTACTGTCAGACAGAGCGTCATCCCGATCTTCATCACCGCGCGGCGAATATGCATCAAAGTTCCTCTTTCGCGAGATCAGGTCAGGTGTGCGAATAGTGCACTTGGGTTTTCCGCGATCGCACTGACTCAGCCTGACAGCTTCCAGGACGCGCTCCCATGCCGTTTGCCAAGAACGACGTGAATTCCTTTCTTGACGCGTGACTTCCTTCCGTGCTACTGAATCGGACCTGTCAGGTTGCCCTCCTGCGGTCTGCTGAACAGCAGCGATGCGGGCCGCTGGCAGAAAGCCGCAGCGTTCTGAACAGCAGTCAGCGGTGAAGAGGAAACGTTCCGCCCATGGCCATCGTCAGGTATCTGGAATTGGCCAGCCCGTGAGCGGTGGAGCGCGGAGAGTCGAGGTCATCCGCAATCAGCAGGAGGATCTCGTGATTGATCAACTGCGTTTGCCGATCCGGTCGGGCCCGTAATCATTAGCCTGCTGGATCGAAGTTTCATGCGCTACGGAGCTTGGGAGCGGACACTCCGCACCTGGAGCTGGACCTACAGATGCCCTCGGCCGCCGAGGCGGGCTCCCGCTCAAGCACCGCAACCTGAACCTGAACCTGCTCGGCCGTACACCTTCACGGCCTCCACCCCGGCCGCCGGCGACCTGCGCCCGCTGCGCGGCCCGGACGCGCCCGAGCTGGACGAAGGCGATGGCACCGGAGACTGACAAGCGGCTGTGGACGGTGTCGGCGCGCCTGCCCCGCTGGACAGCGCGCTCCTGGGCCGGCCGGGCCGACCTCATACGCCCGCGGACGAGAAGGAGCGCGCGCGTCGCTCGCCGCCCGCCGAGCTGCCGGCCGCCGACGCGGACGACACCGGGCCCTGAACAACCGCAACGTGTTCGCCTCCCCCTCGCACCGGTGGTCCGACCCGCGCGCCCGGCTCCTGGACGGCGCGGCGTGGGACGCGGTGCGCGAGGACGTGCTGGCCGGGCTGAGCCTGGACATGCCCGTCACCGAGCACCTGGCGGAGCTGGTGCGGGCCCTGGACGCCGGGTGGAAGCAGATGGCCGAGCGCCTGGAGTCGGCGGGCAAGGACGCGAAGGTATCGCTCGACGTCCAGCGAGACGGCCGGGTGAAGCTGAACGTGGCGAAGCTCGGCGCGCTCGGCGAGCCGAAGTCGCTGGCCTGGCTGCGGGGGCGGGTCGAGAAGATGCTCCCGAAGATCGACCTGCCGGACCTGCTGTTCGAGGCCCACTCCTGGACCGGGTTCCTCGACGCCTTCGTGCACCTCGGGGACGGCACGCCCCGGATGAAGGACCTGCCCACCTCGGTGGTCGCGCTGCTGGTGAGCGAGGCGTGCAACATCGGTATGACCCCGGTCACCAACCCCGGTCATGAGGCCCTGACCTGCTCCCGCCTGGTCCACGTCGACCAGTTCTACCTGCGCGCCGACACGCTCGCTGCGGCGAACGCGATGCTGATCGAGGCCCAGTCCGAGGTGCCGATCGTGCAGTTCTGGGGTGACGGGCTGCTGGCCTCGGTCGACGGGCTGCGGTTCGTCGTCCCCGTCCGCACGATCAGCGCGGCACCGTCACCGAAGTACTTCGGGTTCAAACGGGGCATCACCTGGCTCAACGCCGTCAACGACCAGGTCGCAGGCATCGGGCAGATGGTCGTACCCGGCACCCCGCGAGACTCCCTGCACATCCTGGACGCGCTACTGAACCTCGACGGCGGGGTGAAGCCGGAGATGGTGGTCACCGACAACGCCTCCTACTCCGACATCGTGTTCGGGATCTTCAAGATCCGGGGCTACAACTTCAGCCCCCGCTTCCGCGACCTGGATGACCAGCGGTTCTGGCGGGCGGCGATGCCCGGGGTGGAGACGGGGACGTACGGGGTACTGGAGCTGCTCGCGCGAAACCGGGTGAACCTGAAGAAGATCGAGACGTGGTGGCCGGACATGCTCCGGGTCGCGGGCTCCCTGGTCACCAACCCAGGTTCGCGCCTACGAACTGCTGCGGATGTTCGGCCGCGAGGGACACCCGACCCCGCTGGGGCAGGCGTTCGCCGGGTACGGGCGGATCGCCAAGACCGAGCACCTGCTGCGGATGGTCGACCCGGTCGATGACACCTACCGCCGGCAGATGAACCGCCAGCTCACCGTGCAGGAGTCCCGCCACAAGCTGGCCCGCGACGTGTGCCACGGCAAGCGCGGCACCATCCACCAGGCGTACCGGGACGGGATGGAGGACCAGCTCGGTTCGCTCGGCCTGGGCCTCAACGCCATCGTGCTCTGGACCACGCGCTACATCGACGCCGCCGTCGTCCAGCTCCGCGCCGAGGGCCACGAGATCCGCGCCGAGGACATCGCCCGGCTCTCCCCGCTCAAGCACCGCAATCTCAACGTGCTCGGCCGCTACAGCTTCACCGCCTCCACCCCGGCGGGCGGCGGCCTGCGGCCGCTGCGCGACCCGGACGGGGCCGGGCTCGACGAGGAGGACGAGGAGTAGACGGGCTCGGCACTTGCCCAGCTTGGTGACGGTGGTGCTGCTTGCGGCGGCCCGGCCCGGCCCGGCCCGGCCCGGTGCGGGGAGCCGGGAGGCGGTCAGACTCCGGCCTCCCACCGGGGTGAACAGGAACGCATGGGCGTCGGGCTGGAGGCGTTCGAGGACGGCGACGGCGCGGGCTACGGGAGCGGTGACGATCCATGTCGCCGTCACGCCGCGGGGGTCTGCCTCGCCCTTGAAGGCGAGGCTGGTGAGTTCATGCCGATAGACCGTGCCGTCCGGGCCCTGGCGGGTAGTGACGCAACCGCGCCTGAGGTGCTTGATTACTGGCGGGAGGGGGTTATTCCGACCGTGCACTATTCCCCCTCCAGCCAGTAGCCCAGGGCTCTTGGTAGCCTCTCAGCCGACGGTCGCCGGAGTGTCCCGCAGGGTGACGTTGGCGTGGCTCTCCTGGAAGCTCTGGTCGGAGACCAGAGTCAGCCTGGCCGTGGACTGGAACTCCGGAAGAGTGGTGGAACCGCAGGACACCATCGTGGTCTTGAGCTTGGCGATGGTCACGGCGAGCCCTTCGTTCAAGTCGCCGGCGTAGGGGACGTAGCCGTCGACACCTTCTTCGAAGATCAGGCCCTGGCCTCCTTGTCCGTAGCGCTGCCAGTTACGGGCGCGGTTCGAGCCCTCGCCCCAGTACTCCTTCACGAAGCCGTCCCGGGTGGGGAGCTTCGCCCCGGCCGCCTGGTCGAAGCGGGCGAAGTAACGCCCCATCATGACGAAGTCGGCTCCCATCGCCAGCGCCAGGGCCACGTGGTAGTCGTGCACCAGCCCGCCGTCAGAGCAGATCGGCACGTACTCGCCGGTGCGATCACGGAAGGCGTCCCGGGCGGCGGCGACGTCCAGCACCGCGCTCGCCTGGCCGCGGCCGATGCCCTTCTGATCGCGGGTGATGCAGATGGAGCCGCCGCCCACGCCGACCTTGACGAAGTCCGCACCGGCCTCGGCGAGGAAGGTGAACGCCTCGCCGTCGACCACGTTGCCGCCGCCGGTGGGGATCTCCGGGTAGTGCTTCTTCACCCAGTTCAGGGCTTGTGCCTGCCAGTCGCTGTAGCCGTCGGAGGAGTCGAAGCACAGGGCGTCGGCGCCAGCCTCCAGCAGGGCGGGAACGCGCTCTTGGTAGTCGTGGGTGTTGATGCCCGCGCCCACGCGAAGACGCTTGGCGCTGTCGACGGCTTGGTTCGGGAAGCGCTTGTTGTCCGTGTAGTCGGACCGGAAGACCAGGTACTGCAGGTGCCCGTCGGCGTCGAGCACGGGGAGGCAGTCGAGCCGTTGGTCCCACAGTCGGGCGTTGGCTTCGGAGAGCGTGGTGTCGGCTGCGGCGTGAGGGAGGTCGGCGATGGCGGTCATCCGACCGCTCACTGGTCCGTCGAGGTCGTGGCGCTGAGGGTGGAAGTCGCGGGAGGTCACCAGGCCGAGCAGGCGGCCGGTGGCGGTGCCGTCGTGAGTGACCGCGGCGGTGCTGTGACCGGTGCGTTGCATGACGGCGACCAGGTGGCTCAGGCTGTCGTCGGGGCGGACGTTGGTGTCGCTGGTGACGAATCCGGCCTTGAAGTTCTTCACCTGGCGGACGGCTGCGGCCTGGTCCTGGATGGACTGGTTGTGGTGCAGGAAGCTCAGACCGCCGTTGCGTGCGAGTGCGATGGCGAGTTCCGGTGTGCTGACGGCCTGCATGATCGCGGACGTGAACGGAGAGCCGAGCTCGATCGCCGACTGCTCCCCGACGACGTGCCGAACCAGGGGCGTGCGCAGGTTGACCGTCGCGGGCGAGCAGTCGGTCCGGGTCCGGTTGGGCAAGAGAAGAAACTCGTTGAACGTCCTTGAGACCTCGGCGATGATTTGTGCCACTCGTTCCTCCTGACCCGTCGACCGGAACCCGACTGCCCGGCCGTGAAGGCCGCCCCGTGTCCCAAGACCCGGGCAGGCAGGTGCCGGCATGGCAGCTGCGGAGGTGTCACGAGCTGCGGCAGAGCCCTGACATGCCCGTGGTCGAACCGGGTGCGGTCGTGACCTGGCACCCTATCGACTGCCCCGCCGCTGCACGAATCTTGTCGTCTTTACCGGTGATCGCCAGTGGCGGGTGACTCCCTCTGGTCCTCGGCTCGTGCCGCGAGGTACTCGGCCCAATCGCGCCTGGCGTAGGCGACCCAGCGGATCACGGTGTGGCGGTGCATGCCGGTCAGGTCGGCGAGGATCGGGCTGGGGAGATCGGCGGCGAGCGCGGCGAGGGCGGAGTTGCGGGCCGCGCGGACCGAGATCCCGTGCCGGTTGAGCTTCTGCGTCATGGCGTAGGTCGAGATGGGCTTCCCCGGGACCAAGCCCGGGAACAGCAGCCGGGGACCCGGGGTGGCCTGCGCGAACAGAGCTCGTGAGCCGGGCAGGGCCCTTCCGTCAACTGTTGCAGCAGCCCGGCCAGTCGTGGGGGCAGCAGGACGGGGTGACGGCCGAGCATCAGGTGGGTGTGCTTTCCACCGACTTGCAGGTTGTCGGGCGTCAGATTGCAGAGCCGCTCGGTGGACGGACCGAAGAGCAGGGTGATCGCGCCGGCGGCTCGGACGTCCAGGGGCAGGGCGTCGTCGGTGAGACAGCGCTGGAGGAGGCTCCAGCGGTCGTCCTCGTCGACCGAGCCGCCCGCCGCCAAGAACGGGTGTGAGACTGGTAGGCCCGCATGTTGAGGTGTCGCGTATTCCAGTTTCGACAGCCCTCGTGGTCACTTCGGGTGGCGAGGCCAGTGTTCGTGGTCCGTCGTCGGGCGGATAGGTTCACCGTGGTGTGTTCGAGCCGCTTCTGGAGGGGGCATCGGTGGACATTGTCGCGATCATGGAGGCGCTGGCCGAACAGGGCATAACTGTGCTGTTCAAGGCTGATGCTGAGCGGATGGCAGAGAGGCGGAAGCCTTGGACGTTCGTGGCCAGTGGTGCCCCGTTGCGTGACGACATCCTCGTGCGTACCGATGCCGCGTCGGTGGAGCAGTGCCTCGAAGCCTGCCTGCCCCGCCTGCGCGAACTGGGCTTCCGTTTTCCCGAGTGACGAGGCATGCCAGCTGGCGTGGAGCGACAGACTCACCGCGTGTGGTCACCGGGGGCGTATCGGCTCCAGGTTCCGCCGGCCTCGGTGACCAGGCGGGTGGCGGTCTTGTCGTGGTAGCCCAGTCGGGGCAGTCGAGCCGGTCCATGAGCTGGCTGAACATGGTCGAGTGCCGTGCTTCTTCGGAGATCTCGGTCAGCGCGTACTGGGTGCGGGGGTCCCTGGGGTCACATCGGGTGAGGAGCCTGGCGAAGGTCTCCATCAGGAGGAGTTCGGACCACAGAGCCAAACCCATCATGGTGGCGAGTTCGCGGCGGGACATCTCCCGGCGCTGTGTGTCGGTCATGCGCCGCCACAGCGGTGTTCCGAACAGCGGCAGGCGCTCGGGCACGCAGTACCAGGCATCGTCCGGAGCAGGCGTGTCCCACACGATGGAGGCCTGAGAGTCGAGCGGTGGGGAGGAGGCCTGCAGCAGCCGCCGGGCGACCTCGCGCGGCGTGCCTTCGGCCGACCCAGCTGTCGCGCGGGTGTCCATGATCTTCCTCCCGTATGCCCTCGCCCCGCCTCCATGACCACCGCGATCACCTGCTCATTCGGATTCGGCGGCAGGAACTCAGTACTTCTCCTCACGACTCCGTGATCGCGGCACACCGGCCCCGGCGAGGAGCTGGCGGAAGGCTTCCACCGCGGCGCCACGTACACCGCGCGCCCCTGGCCGGTCGCGGGACCAGTCGACGCTCTCGCACAGGAACGCGTCCAGCTCGGGTTCGATGCGGAAGGGCGTCCGGAGTGAGGGACCGGGCGCGGCCCGCCCATGCCGCTCACCAGCCAACTCCGGAGGGCCGCCCGGCGCCGACGCGGGGGATCGACCGGCATACGATCAGCGTGCTGATTTCCGCCGCCGAGGAGCTTGCACCGATGACCTCCGTCATCCCGCCGCCGCGCACCGACACCCCTCTGCTGCACCTGCAGCGCGTGACCCGCATCGAGGACGGTGAGCGCCTGCACGCCCTGCTGTGGTCCGCCGGCCCAGGCTGGACGATGATCAGCAGCGCCGTGCTGGGCGGTGGCATCGGCGAACGCAACTGGGTCCTGAACGCACAGGTCGCCCACGGATACCGGCACACCGACCCCGACCGGCACCTCGCCGCCCTCGCCGAGGAGGCCGGCGCCTCACCCCGCGGGGCGGGCGTCGCCCTGATGACCGCCGCAGACGTCTGCGCTCACGGACGCGCCGGCGACGGCGGCGTCGAGGCAGTCGCCACCGCCGGCGTGAGCGTGCGCGGGTGGGCCGCCGCCTGCGCAGAACCGGTGCCGTTCGAGGCCGGGACGATCAACGTCATCGCAGCACTCCCGGTGCCACTGACCGACGCCGCCTTGGTCAACGCGGTGGCGACTGCCACCGAGGCCAAGGTGCAAGCGCTCGTGGAGGCCGGCTACGACTGCTCCGGCACCCCCACCGACGCCATCTGTATCGCCGCCCGTACACCCCGCCCAGGCGAGGACATCCACTCCTTCGCCGGGCCACGCTCCCTGTGGGGCGCACGCCTGGCACGCGCCGTCCACCGGGCCGTGGGCGATTCTCTGCCCGCGCGATGAGACACGCGACGCGGTGCCTACAGCGGCCCAGCTGCAACGGGGGACCCCGCGGCGGAATTGCATTCCCGCCAGGGTGCGGGTAGTCCCAGGGATCTGGGCCGTACGCCGGAAGGTACCGGGGACGCATACGTCGTCGTCGAGCAGACCGACGGCTCGCGCGCGTTCGTCGAGGCCGCCGCCTTCCCGCAGTACGCGACGCGCTGATCGCCGGCCGTCAGAAGGCACGTCGGCATCTGCCCTTTGCGAGGTTCCGCGTGGTGTCCTGTCGCCGACCGGGCGCGGGCCCACGTAGGCGCAGTGGTAGGTGGCGGTCGAGGGCAGCCAGTCGGCCGAGTCCTTGTCGGCCTTGGCCCGGTTGGACTTGGCGGCGACCGCGACCAGCGAGGTCGGGGCGGCGAGGATCGGCGGGTTCGTTCCTCACGCTCCTGCATCCGCATGGCATCACCCTCGTCATGCCGCGCAGGCCTCGGCTCAACCCGCCCCGAATGCCCCGCCGACAACGTGCCGCTCCCACCCGGTCTTTCGGTCGCCCGGCGCATGTGAACATCCCGCGCAGCGCAGCCGCCCGGGTCGGTTCGGTCGCTGCCCGTCGTACTCGATCCCCTGCGACACGCTTCGACCGCGGTCGCGGAGCACCTGACCCCCGTCGGCCTCCGGGCAGTCGTGGAAGGAAGCACGGTACGCGCCACGTGGGGTCCTGCGACGTCCGTTCAACTCCGAAATTGCTGGACGCGTTCGCTGTACCGCTGCCATAATCGCGCTTTGTGACTGTATTTCGAAAGGCTCATGCCGCGTAAACGGCCGATTGTGTTGCGCGCGCAGCGAGTGCCGCGCCAGGTGTACGCGCATATCGATTCATGGGACGTCGGATTGCCCAAGCGTTGGCGTCCCTCCCGGCGGATCGCCTCCGCGATCCGCCGGGAGGAGTACCGACGCCCGTTCGGTGAAGAATGGTGGCCCGGGGCGGCATTGGAGGCCATCGATGCCTATCGGGCCTTCCTCGCCCGCCCGGGCAAGTACCTGTACCTGCTCCTGTCGATCAGCGGTAGTCAGGACCAGGAGCTCCGGGAGAACGTGGCGGTGGCCCGGGACCTCCTCGAAGTGGTTGTGCACAGGCTCCCCACGCGTGCCCGCCGCGACCTGGAGGCGCTGCTGGCGGACATGGATGACGAACTGCGGCGCAGGACACTTCCCGACCCGCTCGCTCACCGCCAGCCGCATCGCAGGGGAGGCTGGTGGCACTGGCGCCTCTATCACGAGGCCAACCACCTCTGACATCCGTAGATCCCCGGCAGCTCGCTGGTTGGCGTTGCCCGAGCCTGCGCAGCGGGCTGGTCCTGAACGCGAAAGGGGGAAGGCCGGGCGGGGGAGCGAAGCGGACGCACCCCACGCCGGGAGAGCGTGTGAGCCAGGCTGCACTGGGTCATCCTCGACGAACTCGGTGCAAGAGGAGAGCTGATTGGCCACAGTGCGCGATCGACTCCGTCCGTGTGGAGGCAGCATAAGGACCACCCCCGCCGCCGGCTGCGCAAGCGCCACATCCGCCCCCGGATCGCCCGCAAGGGCATTGAGTCGTCGAAGCGGCTGGGCCGACACCGCCGGGTCGTTGAGCGGACAGTGTCCTGGCTGGCTGGCTGGCTGGCCGGACGCCGACGCCTGCACCGCCGCTACGAGCGCTTCTTCGCCTTCGTCGGTATAGCCACAGCGCTCATCAACTACCGCCGGCTCACTTCGTAGACAACAGCAGCTAGGATCTACCGGGACATCGCGTGTCGATCACCGGCTGGGTGAGGCATGGAGGTGTCGGGAGATGCCTTCGGAGGCATTCCTTGTCAGTTGAGTTGAACCACACGATCGTCCACGCCCGGGACAACCGGGAGTCCGCTCAGTTCTTCGCGGACCTGCTCGGCCTTGAGATCACCGCGGAGTGGGGCCCGTTCATCGCGGTCGGTCTGAGCAACGGCGTCACTCTGGACTTCGCCACGATCCCCGCGGACCACATCGCCATGCAGCACTACGCCTTCCTGGTCTCCGAGGAGGAGTTCGACGCGGCGTACGCGCGGATCAGCGAGCGCGGCATCGAGCACTACGCTGACCCGCACCGGCAACGGCCCGGCGCGATCAACCACAACGACGGCGGCCGCGGGGTGTACTTCCTGGACCCGGCGGGCCATTTCATGGAGCTGATAACCGTGCCGTACGGTGGCTGGACCGCGTAAGCACATGCGCCGAGGGCCGCACCCCAGCCCGGGGTGCGGCCCTCAATCGCTGCTTGTGCCCGATCGGTCGGCTCCATCGCAGCGCCGATCACGACGCCCTTACGGGTGTAGCGGTGGGCGTAGTCCGCGGCGTGCGGGGTGTCTGGGCGGACGCGGGGCGGGTGCCGGTGGGCGTCTTGAGGACGCGTGGCAGGGGGGCGTGCGCTGCTTACCGGCCGTCTGACATCCTGCGGACCATGACCTACGGGGACCCGATACCGACCGTCCGTCCCTTGGCGGGCGCGCCCCATCCGCACTTCGTTCCGGGCGACTACCAGGAGTTTCTGCGGAGCGTCCGCCCGGACACCTGGAAGGCGGTGTAGCGGTGGGCCGCCTGTGGGACAAGTGGATGGGGACCCGCCACGCCGACGCGGGCACTGAGGCCGTTCCCACCCAGGAACTACGGACCGCACTGCTCGCGCTCAACGGCATGGGCGTGCCCTTCAGCATCCGCGAGGTAGGCACGGGCGGGGCGGACTTGCTGGCGGAGTGGCGTTTTGTGGAGCCGGCCCGGGGCTCCGGTACGACCCGCAGCCAGGTGGAGCGGACCCTCAAGATCTGGATGCATCTGAGCCCGCGCGAACGTGAGGTGCGTGCCATGGACGAGCAGTTCGAGGTGACGCGGGCGGGCCCCCCGCCCGGCCGGACCGTGGCGCGCGCGCAGGGCCGCGGACCGATCCGCGGCATCCAGAGGGAATGGACCCTGGAAAGGGGTCCCGATGGCCGCAGGCGCAAGGTCGAGACGTTCAGTTTCGACTCGCGGGACCTGAAGGAACCTCTGCGCACCACCGTCCTCACGGCGGGGTGGACTTGGCGCGGTGTGTACAAGCTGTGACCGCAGGACGCTCGGCGCCCGAGGCGCAGCGAGCCGCCGGCACCGACCTCGGCACCGAATAGTGGGTATGAAAGGACTGGTCTGACACCACACGGGAGCCGTCCGGCAGGTCGTTGCCTCCAGGCCAGGCACCGCAGAACCTGTGGTTCATGCCCCGACGCCCGTTTCAGCAACCACGGCGCGCAGCAGTTCCCGGGCGCCGGTGGCAGCTTGAGGGTTCTCTCCTGGCGGATCGCCGGATCGCCGGATCCCCGGATCGCCCTTGGGGACTCCGCGGAGCAGCACCGACCGCATCCGCTCCGGTGCCGTCCGCGTCGCCACAGCCTACGAACGGTCAGGCCGATGATCCGCTGTCGACGACCAGGTCGGTGCCGACCACCGCGCCGGCTGCGGGGGAGGCGAGGTAGAGGACGGCGGCCGCCACTTCTTCGGCCTCCGCGACCCGGCCGAGCGGGTTCTCCGACTTCATCCGTTCCGCACGGTCGGCCTCGGTCTCGCCCGGCCGCAGCGACATGGGGGCGGCGGAGGCTCCCGGGCTGACCGCGTTGATACGGATGCCCTGGTGAATGTGATCGAGAGCGGCGGCGCGGGTCAGCGCGGAGACCGCTGCCTTCGAGGTGATGTACGCGGCAGCGTTCGGGATCCGCAGGTGTGCGCCCAGGTTGGAGGAGATGTTGACGATGGCTCCGCCGCCGTTCTCCTTCATGTGGGCGATTTCGTGCTTCATGGCCAGCCAGACGCCGGTGACGTTGGTGCGCAGCACCGCGTCCCAGTCCTCCTCGCTGACCTCGCCGACGGGTCCGGTGCCGCGCAGTATCCCGGCGTTGTTGACCGCGATGTCCAGGCCGCCGAAGCGGGCAACGCTCTCACGTACGAGGTTGTGGAGCTGACCTGAGTCGGTGACATCCGCGGTGATGGCAACTGCCGTGCCGCCGACAGCTTCGATCAGGCTGACTGTCTCTCCGAGTGAGGCGGCAGTGCGTCCTGCGGCGACCACGGATGCGCCCTCGGCTGCGAAGGCCAGGGCGATGCCGCGGCCGAGGCCGGAGCCCGCACCGGTGACGAGGACGGTCTTTCCGGTGAAGCGATTCATTCCGGTGACTCCCTTGATTTGTAGACTATTTGGCGCGGTGGTTCAGGACGGCGACGGCGGCGAGGGCGGCCCCCGTGGCGGCCAGGGACGAGGCATCGCTGCCGAGGGTGAGCAGGATGGCGAGGAGGACGGTCGGGCCGAATTCCATCGCGGTGTTCAGCACGCCGCCCGCGAGCCCGGTCCGCTCCTGCGGCACGCCTGTGGTGGCGAGTACGGCGGCTCCCGCGAAGGAGGCTGCGGTGCCGGCCGGCAGCAGGAGGAGGCCTGGCAGCAGGCCCTGCGGGTACGAGGCGTGGGCATCGAGTCCGGTGAGTGCGAGATGGGCGAGCCCGGCTGCGCCCGTGCCGAGCCCAGCGGTGGTGACGGCTCGGGCGCCGTACCGGCTGATGAGCGGCTGCGCCGCGCGGCCCGAGGCGATCAGCGCTGCGGCGAACGGCACGAAGGCGGCTGAGGTCTGGAGCGGTGACCATTCACGCGCCTGCTGGAGGTGGAGCGAGAGGACCACGAAGGTCAGCGCGGTCCCGCAGGCGCTCAGTGCGATGGCCGCGAGGGCGAAGGCCCGCCGCTGGTCGAGCAGGAACCGGGGCGGCAGCAACGGGTCGCGGGCGTGGCGCTCGGCGATCAGGAACGCGCCGAACAGCGCGGCCCCGCCGAGGAGCGGCACGAGCACGCCGGCCGACGACCAGGGGCGGGCGTCGGTGGCGACGAGTCCGTAACTGGCGAGGCTGATCCCGGCGGTGGCGAGCAGAGCACCCGGCAGGTCGAGGGTCCTGCCCCGGCTCGGCGGGGTGTCCGGCAGCAGCCGGGGTGCGAGGGCGAGGGCGGCGACGGCTACCACGAGCGGTACGGCGAAGGCCCAACGCCAGGACAGCAGCGAGGAGATGACTCCGGAGAGCAGATTGCCCAGGGTCGCGCCGAGTACCGAGAGCCCGCCCCAGGTGCCCATCGCCCTGCCATACGCGGTGGGGGAGGGGAAGACGGAGCGCAGTACCGCCATGGCGGCGGGCGCGATGAGGGCCGCGCCCGCGCCCTGCGCGAAGCGCGCCGCGAGCAGTGGCCCGATGTCAGGGGCGAGTGCGGCGGCGGACGAGCCGGCGGTGAAGAGGACGATGCCCGACGTGAGGGCGCGGCGCCCGCCGTAGCGGTCGGCGAGTCGTCCGCCGAAGAGCAGCAGCCCGGTGAAGCTCAGTCCGTAGGCGGCGCTCAATAAGATCAAGTTGGCGTGTTCCAGGCCGAATTCATGCGCGATGCGAGGCAGCGGCACGATGATCGCGGTGAGTGTGAAGATCAGCACGGCCTGCAGGCTGCCGAGCAGGATGAATGCGTACCGATGGTTCGTGGTGGCGGCGCGGGCGGCGCCTGTGGCGGTCATATCCCCCCGATTCTTGACCGATCAGTTCAGTATGAGGGCATGGAATAGGCAGCCCGGCGACTCCGGTGAGCGCGCGCGATCCGGTCAGTCCAGCAGGGTGAGCGCCTGCTCAGCCGCATCCCGTACCCGGGCGGGATCGCCCGAGGCCTTGCCGACGACCCGGATGCCCTGCAGGAGGACCAGCAGCATGCGGGCCAGTGCGTGCGGATCACGGTTCTCGGACAGCTCGCCCTGGGCCCGGGCCCGTACGAGCGAAGAGTGCAGCCGGGTCTCGACGTGCTCCCAGCTGATCTCGACCCGACGGGCCGCCGCAGGGTCATGCGGGGCCAGCTCGGCCGCGGTATTGGTGACGAAGCAGCCGTTCAACCGGCCGTCCGGGGAAGCTGCCTCCGCGGCGAACCGGCGCACCACCGCCCGCACCGCGGGCAGCGCGGGGCCCGGTTCGGACAGCTCCGCCAGGAGGAGCGGGTTTCGCACCTCGGCGTACCGGTCCAGGGCTTTCAGGTACAGCTCGTGCTTGCTGCCGAAGGTCGCGTAGATGCTGGCGCGGCCGATACCGAGGTGCTCGACGAGATCCGCCACCGACGTCGCTTCGTAGCCGCGCCGCCAGAACAGCTCAAGGGCTGACTGCAGCGCGGCGTCCGGATCGAATTCCTTGGTCCTGGCCACGTCGAAGATCATAAACCAATCTGGAACGCTCGGTCAATAATCATGCGTCGTGGCCGAGCCTGTGAGCGAGCGGAGCCGTGAGGGCTCCCGACCGCCATCCGTCCGAGTTGGACCGACTGTTCCTGGACTTACTCGCAGCACGACCACGCGCACCATGGTCGCGGACGAAGCGCAGTGGCTCTATCCAGAAACGTTCGGATACTTCTGGTTCCTCTGGGAGCACGCCTACACCCAGATCCGGATCATCTCCGCCGGCGGAGAAGGCGCGCACAGCGTGCCGCGCAAGGAGCCGATGCTGTCCTCCCACACGGACGCGACGGTGCGCCTTGTGCGTCACCGCCGCGCTTGCCCTGTGGGGTACGGCCGCCTGGACGCTCACCAGCACAGTGCCCGCCACCGCCCCCGGACAGCCGCCCCGACACCCTGATCGGCGCGCCGAGCACCGGGGAGCCGGGCTGCCCTCGTACGGCATCGGCTCGAAGCTGTCCTACGCCGTCCAGGCCCCGGAGGCGGATCCCGCGTGACCGCCGGAGCCCGCTACGTGTCCGCGCCCGGCGGCGGCCCGGGTCAGCCCACGAGGTCCGGGGCCCGCAGCACGGCGGACGGGATGCCCCACGCGTCGACGAGGTCGACCGCGAGGGGACGCACCTTGCGGCAGAGGTCGTTCACCTCGCGGGTGATCGCCTTGGAACGCTGGACGGTCAGCCGCCCGTGCTCCATGAACCAGGCCCGGTCCGCCTCGATCGCCGTCAGGGCGAACAGGTCGCACAGGAGACCGAGCGCCGCCTTCTCGCCCCCTTCGGGCAGCGAGCGCACCTGGTCGACGAAGGCCTCCGCCACCAGCCGCTCGACGTGGGCGCGCGCGAGCGCGATGACGTGGTCCTGCACCTGCGAGAAGACGGCGCCGGGGTCGCGCTTCACGTCGATGCCGCGCTTGATCCGCCGGGCAAGCCCGGCGAGCATGTGCTCCTCGCGGAAGCGGAGCATGGCCAGTTGGTACTCCGAGTCGCGCAGCCCCGCTTCCCGGTCCCACTCGTCGCCGCCGGGCAGTAGATCGCGTACCCGTTCGAGCAGTTTGTGCGCCGACGTCCGCTCGATGACCGTCTCGACGGCGAGGCCGGTGACGTAGCGGACCATGCCGAGCTGGTCGAGGTCCTCGAACTCGCTCGCGTGGTCGGTGAGCAGCCCCTTGGCCACGAGCTGCAGCAGAACGTGGTTGTCGCCCTCGAACGTGGTGAAGACGTCGCTGTCGCCCTTGAGGGCGGCGAACCGGTTCACGGCCAGGTAGCCGGCGCCGCCGCACGCCTCGCGGCACTCCTGGACGACCCGGGTGGCGTGCCACGTACCGAGCGCCTTGAGCCCCGCCGCCCGCGATTCGAGCCGCCGCCGCGCCCGCGGATCGTCCTCGGTACCCGAGAACACCTCGTGCAGCTGCGTGCGCACGACGTCCTGCGCGGCGTGCAGGGCGTACGTGCGGGCGATGAGCGGCAGCAGGCGGCGCTGGTGCAGGCCGTAGTCGAGGAGTACCTGCTCCTCCGCGTCGGAGGCCGCCTGGAACTGCCGCCGTCGCACGGAGTACTTCGTGGCGATCGCCAAGGCGGCCTTCGCGACGCTGATCCCGGCGCCGGCGACGCTGACCCGCCCCTGTACCAGGGTGCCGAGCATGGTGAAGAAGCGCCGGTCGGGGTTGTCGATCGCACTCTCGTAGACGCCCTCGGGAGTGACGCCGGCGAACCTGTCGAGGAGTGCCTCGCGCGGTACCCGCACCCCGTCGAACCAGATGCGACCGTTGTCCACCCCGTTGAGCCCCATCTTGCGGCCGTCGTCCTCGATCCGGACGCCGGGCGCAGTCTGGCCGCCCACCCGCACGGGTACGACGAAGGCGTGCACCCCCCGGGACCGGCCGTCCACCTCCAATTGGGCGAAGACCACGGCCAGTTCGGCATGGCGGGCGGCGTTGCCGATGTAGTCCTTGCGCGCGTGGTCGTCGGGGGTGGTGATGACGAACTCGCCGCTGCCGGGGTCGTACGTCGCGACGGTGCCGAGCGCCTGGACGTTGGAGCCGTGCCCGGTCTCGGTCATCGCGAAGCAGCCCATCAGCTTCCCGCTGACCAGGTCCGGGAGGTAGGCGCGGTGGTGGCGCTCGGTGCCCAGATGCAGGATCGCGCCGCCGAAGAGCCCGAACTGCACCCCGACCTTCACCAGGACCGACAGATCACCGAAGGCCAGCGTCTCGAACGCGGCGATCGAGGCCCCGACATCGCCGCCCCCGCCGTACTCGGCGGGGAAGCCCATACCGGTCTGGCCGGTCGCGGCCATCTTGACGACGATCTCACGCACCCGCTCGCGAAACGCGTCGATGCCGAGCTCGTCGGCGTCGTTGAGCACGGAGGCGTACGTCACCAGATTGGTGCGGACCAGGTCGCGGATCCCGGCGTACTCGCCGTCGAGCATCCCGGCCAGCGAGGGGACGTCGATCTCGGGCTGCACGTAGCCGGTCGCCGCAGGGGCGGAAGCGTTCTGTGGATCCATGCCGTCCCGCTACCCCGCCGCAAGACGATCAACCGGGGACGAACGGGGGCCGCCGACGCCCCGCGCCCTGCGGCGACCCGCTGCGCTCACTCCCTGCCCGCCACCGGTACGCCGGCACGGCCGCGCGGATGGCGGTCCTGGCCGTCCTCCTCCCCGGCCGCGGTCGACCGTTCCCCGGTACCCGCCCGGCTTCCGGGGCGGACCTCCCGCCGGCGGCCTATCTGCGTCCATTCGGCGAACCACCAGGCTCCGGCCACCACGACCCCCCACACCAGGCCGCTGAGCGTGGCCGCCCGCCAGGACGCGCCTTCATTCCACCGTTCGACGCCAGTCAGAGCCACCCAGCTGATCGCGAGTACAGCTGCCGTACGAACACGTCGATGCTTGAACATGCGCCCCGCCTACCCCGAGCGTGTCGGCTAAACGGAACCCGTGCTCCGGCGACTGCGCAAAGAAAAGGGAGATGTGCCCGATCTGCCGCATACAGCCGCCGATAGCGGTCAGGTGAGCGGAGGAATCATCCTGCGACGCGAATGGAGGCACGACGATGGACTGGCGTCATGAGGCCGCCTGTCGGCGGGAGGACCCGGATCTGTTCTTCCCCGTCGGCACCGGAGGCCCTGCCCTGCTCCAGATCGAGGAGGCGAAGGCGGTGTGCCGCCGGTGCCCGGTTCTGGACTCCTGCCTTGAGTGGGCCCTTCAAGGGGGCGTGGAGATGGGCGTGTGCGGTGGCCTCACCGAGGATGAGCGGCGGGCCGTCAAGCGACGGTCGACTCGAACGGCCCGCGCTCGGCTGGAAGCCTGATCAGACGGTTGCCGTACTTCCGCCGCCGTCGAAGAGACGGTGAGAGACCGTCAGAGACGGTCGGAGTCCGTCACGGGCGCGCAGCCCGCGGGCCCGTGAGCTGCGGGCCCGCGAGCGCGCGTCCGGCGGCGGCGCCGGCCACCACCGTCAGTGCGAACCGGTGCCGCCGCCACTGACCGTGCCGAACAAGGCGCGGACCTCGGTGAGCGGCCCGGTTGCTGGAGCAGGGCCAGTCGTGCAGCAGGAGCAACGCCAACGCCGCCGGGTTCTGTGAACGGACGTGCAGGAAGTGGAGGTTCGCCCGCTGTACCCGCTGTACCCGCTCCACACCCGGGGTAGGACCCGGGGCGACGCATGCTCTGACCTGGGCTTATCTCTGCCCAGAGCTATTGCGGGGAGTGATCAGTTGGGGAATGATGACCCGCCGTGACCATCTTCCTCGCCGTCCTACTCGGCGTGCTCCTCGTCGCGCTCCACCGCCTCTTCATCACCCCCCGCCGTACCGCCGGTGGGGTAACGGAGCACTTTGTCGCGTCCGCCTACGGCCTCCCGCCCCGGGAGCTGCTCGACCCCCAGCGCCCGGGCCCGCCCCCGCCCGCCGCCCGTACGGAGGAGCGGCAGGCCGTCGCCCATGCCGCGTGGGACGGAGACTGGAAGGCCGCCGAGAGGTACATCCGGGCGGCGGGCAAGGACTGGGACGAGCGCTGGGACCGGCTGGAGCTCCTGCAGCAGGTCGCCCGGGAGGACGACGCCTGGCTGCACGCCTGGCGCGCCGCCGAACCGGGGAACTGCGACGCGGCCACCCTCCACGCGAGCATCATGGTCCACCGCGCCTGGGAGATCCGGGGCAGCGGATACGTCCACGAGGTCCCGGCCTCGGACATGAACACCTTCCGCGCCATGCTCCCGGCCGCCATCGAGGAGGCGCGGCAGGCCGCGCTGCTCGACCCGGAGAACCCGGGTCCCTGGGTCGTCATGATCACGGCAGCACGCGGAGCGCGGTACGGCCACTCGCAGTTCGAGTGGCTCTGGGAGGGACTCACCGCTCGCGCGCCCCACCACTACGAGGGCCACGGTCAAGCCCTCCAGTACTGGTGCGCCAAATGGCACGGCAGCGACCGGCGGATGATGCGCTTCGCCCGCCGGGCCGTCGGCAACGCCCCGGCCGGCAGCCCGCTCGCCGGTATCTACCTGCAGGCGCTGCGCGAACTCACCGACCGGCGCGGCTCCGTCGCACTGCCCGTCACGCCCATGACGAGGAAGGTGCTGCGGCAGGTCGCCGCCTCGTTCGAGCAGGTCCCGCCCGACGACGAGCGTTTGCCCTCCTTGCGCCACCTGCTGGCGCACAGCATGCTCCGGGCGATGATGTACGCGGCCGCCCTGGAGCAGTTCCGCCTGATCGGACCCTGGTGCGGCGCCCGGCCCTGGCAGGGGGACGGCAACCCGGTCGCCGCCTTCGAAACGGCCCGCGGCACGGCCGCGAAGCTGTCCCGGACCCGTCCCGCGCCGACGTCGAAGGTGTACGGGATGGGCCGCTAGATCCTGCGGCGGAGGCCGGAGCAGGGTCCACGGGGTGGGGTACGTGAGCGGCCGGGCTTCATGCGGAAGCCCGGCCGCTGTTCCGTATCAAGGGCTGTCCTCCGCGGGACGCACGGTGTGGACGAGGGTGGCGAGCATGTCGACGGCGCTGCCCTCGTGGTCGCTGCCGGCAGTACCGCTGCCCTGCTGGACATTGGCGGCGCGGTCGACTTCGAGGACGGAATCGGCGTGGGAGTTGTCGATGACGGTGATCAGGCTCTCAGCCGCGGCGGCGGGCGCGGCGCCGCCACCGATCAGGGTCACCGCCAGGTAGGCAGCGGCCCGCAGACGCGCACTGGTCACACCCCGGCACTCTCGCGCGCCGACGGTACGGCCTGGTGCCGGGTGATGTTCTTGGCCAGGAGGCGGGTCGACTCGGTGACGCCGATCTCCTGTCCGTCCTGGGCGCCGGGAAGGCGTCCGTCGGCGAGGTGGAGTTCGGCGAGGGCGGTGTCCATCGCCCGGTGGGCGGCGAACAGGCACGGGGTGCTGTAGATGGCGACGTCGACGCCGAGCTCGGTGAGTTCGCTGAGGGAGAGGCGAGGGGACTTGCCGCCGGCGATCTGGTTGAACAGCAGGGGCTTGCCGCCGACCACCTCCCGGATCCGCTCGATCCACTCCACGCTGCGGACCCCGTCCACCAGGACGACATCAGCGTCCGTGGCGGCCAGGGCCTCGGCGCGCCGCAGAATGTCGTCCTCCTCCGTCGCGTCGGTGCGCGCGACGACGAGCAGGTCCTGGCGCGTGGCCAGGACCATCTCCAGCTTCTCCAGGTACTCGTCCAGCGGCAGCACCAGTTTCCCGTCGGCGTGCCCGCACCGCCGGGGCCGCTTCTGGTCCTCAAGGATGACGCCCGAGGCGCCGCTCCGCTCCAGGTTCTCGACGACGTGGCAGGCCACCTCGGGGTCGACGTAGCCGTCGTCGATGTCGACCAGGAGGTGGTGGTGGGGGAAGGCACCGCGCAGCCGCTGCACGAAGGCCACCATGTCGGGCCAGGCGATGAACCCGATGTCGGGCAGCCCGTAGTAGGAGGCCGCGAAGCCGAAGCCGGAGACGAACATCCCGTCGTAGTGGCCGGCCGCGATGGACGCCGAGTACATGTCGTACACGCCGATCAGCGGGGTGGTGCCCGGCTTGGCGATCTGCTCGCGCAGCAAGTTTCCGTAACTCATGATCAGGTTCTCCCGGAGGACGCTGATGTCGGTGATCACGGGTGCGGTTGCGACCCGCGGTGCTTTACCGAAACCTGATCATTTCCTGACTGTTTCAGGGGGAACGGTTACTGCACGCGTGTGCTCACGCGAACGGCCCAACCCGTTCATCCCTGAAACGTCCCTGCAACCGCCCACGCGGCCCGTGCGGGACGCGCGCCCGTACGGCGCCGATCGAGGCATCGCCGCATCGCCGACCGCGGGGGCAGGGATGCCTCGATCGTGCCGGGGGCTGTGCGCGGTACGGGGTCAGTCGACGGAGAGGGCCTGGAGGAGGTCCGCGACCTGAGGGTCGGGCAGGGCGCGGGCGACGTCCGCCTGAGCGACGATGCCGACGAGGCGGTGGCCGTCGATGACGGGCAGGCGCCGCACCTGGTGCTCGCTCATGGTGCGCAGGATTTCGGCGGCGTCGTCGTCGGCGCCGATGGTGACCGCCTCACCCTGCGCCAGTTCTCCGGCCGTGACCTCGGACGGGTCCCGGCCGGCGCCCAGGACCTTCACGACGATGTCGCGGTCGGTGAGCATGCCCTTGAGCTTGTCGTCCTCACCGCAGATCGGCAGCGCACCGACGTCCAGCCGGGTCATCTTCTTCGCGGCCTCCAGGACCGTCTGCTGCGCGCCGATGCACTCGGCGCCCTCTGTCATGATCTCGCGAGCCGTCGTCATGCGGTCGTACTCCTCGGGTGTGGGGGTGGGCGTGGCTGTTGGTGTCGGTTGGGTGTGGCGCGGCTGTGGTGGGGGGCCCGTGCCCTGGCCGTCAGGTGTGCAGGCGGCTGTTGGTGCCGTCGTGACCGTCCGCGTGGTCCTCGTCGAACCAGTAGTCGCCGGCGGCCAGATAGCGGAAGGAGTGGACGCTCCGGTCCGGCAGGGCGACGCTGACGGCGCGCGTCCCGTCTCCGCGGGACTCCAGGGTGTGGGTGCCGGGCTGCCAGTCGTTGAAGTCGCCGACGACACTGACGGGGCCGGGCGGGGTGTCGGCAGGCAGGACGAAGGTGACGTGTGAGCGGTCCTTGAGCTGCTTGCGCTCCAGCATCGGAGAACTCCTCGCGGCAGGGGATGATGCGGCTCATCCTCCGGCCGGAGACCAGCGCGGGCCTCCGGAGACGGCCGAGAGGGTGCCTTCCTCACCCGTGCGGCAGCGTCCTCGCCCCGGGCCCGAGCCCGGCCGGGTGCCACGGGCCGCACGGGTGTGCGGGTGCGTGAGGTGCACGCGGGCCGGTCGACGGCAGACGGCGCGCCCGGGCGGGGCCG
Organism: Streptomyces sp. NPDC058662; assembly: GCF_042716255.1. Classification (NCBI taxonomy): domain Bacteria; kingdom Bacillati; phylum Actinomycetota; class Actinomycetes; order Kitasatosporales; family Streptomycetaceae; genus Streptomyces; species Streptomyces sp. NPDC058662. The sequence goes on from NZ_JBHXRU010000004.1 coordinate 101,606, forward strand.
GGCTGGGCGGTGCCGTGGCTGCGACCACCGCCCAGCCCGGAGTCTCAGGCTGCCGTCGACCGGCCCGCAGGTGCGGCGGCGGACTCGTGCTCGCAGGCGTCGTCGATGCCGTACGTCTCCCATTCCGGGAAGTCGTCTTCGGCCGGGGCCGGCTCGTCGGGGCTGAGCAGGCAGGCTTCGAGTGTCGCCCGGAGCGCATCGGCGCGCAGTCCGGTGCCGATGAAGACCAGCTCCTGGCCCTGGGCCGTGTCCGGGCCGCGGGTTCCCGAGGGCTCGAAGCGGGCGACCGCGCCGGCCTGGGACCACAGACCGGTCACCCGGGGGCGGCTGGAGAGCCAGAAGAACCCCTTCGACCGGAGGATCCGCCCGAAGGTGCCGCTGTCGAGGCCCTTGGTGACGAACGTCCACAGCCTGCCGGGATGGAAGGGCGCGTCGGCGCGGAACACCAGCGAGGAGATGCCGTACTCCACGGTCTCCGGGACGTGGTCCCCGTTGAGCTCCTTGACCCAGCCCGGGGCCTGCTGGGCCCGCTCCACGTCGAACAGTCCGGTGCCCAGCACCTGTTCGAGCGCCACATGGCCGCGTACGGCAGGCACGATCCGGGCCTCGGGATTGAGCCGGGCGAGGGTGGCGCGCAGTCGCGCGGCGTCGCCCGGCCCGACCAGGTCGAGCTTGTTGAGGACGATGACGTCCGCGAACTCGACCTGGTCGACGAGGAGATCGCTGACGGTCCGCTCGTCGTCCTCGTACTGGTCGAGGCCGCGCGCGACGAGTTCGTCCCCGTCGGCGAGTTCGCGCAGGAAGTTCGAGGCGTCGACGACGGTGACCATGGTGTCGAGGCGGGCCAGGTCGCCGAGGGTGGCGCCGTCGTCCCGGGGGAAGGAGAAGGTGGCGGCGACCGGCATGGGCTCGGAGATGCCGCTGGACTCGATGAGCAGGTAGTCGAAACGGCCTTCGCGGGCGAGCCGGTCGACCTCCTCCAGCAGGTCGTCGCGCAGGGTGCAGCAGATGCACCCGTTGGTCATCTCGACCAACCGCTCCTCGGTGCGCGAGAGCGCCGCTTCGCCACCGCGCACAAGCGCGGCGTCGATGTTGACCTCGCTCATGTCATTGACGATCACCGCGACCCGCAGGCCCTCGCGGTTGCCCAGCACATGGTTGAGAAGGGTGGTCTTGCCGGCGCCGAGGAAGCCGGACAGAACCGTCACCGGCAGGCGGTCGTACGAGGTCACGAGCTCAGCCTTCGGGCCGGATGAGGCCGCGCTCGTACGCCTTCACCAGTCGCTGGGGGACCTGGTAGACGGAGCCGTCGACCGTGATCGGCACCAGCTGGGGCGTGGTCGCCTTCCACTGCGCGCGGCGGTGGCGGGTGTTGCTGCGGGACATCTTCCGCTTGGGGACGGCCATGGTGGGACTCCTCGGTTGGGTGTGGACTCGGAAGGGGCTGCTCGGTTTCGCAGGTGTACGCGTGCGGCCCCCTTCGGGCCCCCCTTGCTTGCCCGTTGTGGTGCCGCACGCGTACGGGATTCACCCTAGCCGCTCATGGTAATCATTTTCAATGAGCGGCCGGGTGGGTGTGCGGGTATCGCCCGCGGTCAAGTGCCGACTACCAGGACGACTTCGTCACTCCTGGCAGGAAGCCCGCGTGTGCCTGCCGGCGGGCCCGCACGCGCGAGAGTCCGAACTTGCGCAGGTGGCCACGGGGGCGGCCGTCCACGCTGTCGCGATTGCGCACTCGGGTGGCGCTGGCATCGCGCGGTTGCCGGCGCAGCTCCGCGAGGGCGGCCTCCCGTTCGACTGGGGTGGCGGACGGGCGGCGGACGGCCTCCTTGAGTTCGGCCCGACGTGCGGCGTAGCGCGCGACGATCTCCTTGCGCTTCTCGTTCTGTGCGATCTTGCTCTTCTTCGCCATCAGACCTTTCCTCCCCGTGCGCGGATCCGGCTCACGGCGGCCTCGACGCCGATCGCGTCCACCGTCTTGATCGCCCTGGCGCTCAGCGTCAGGCGGACGTGGCGCCCCTCGCTCGCCAGCCAGTAGCGCTTGCGCTGGATGTTCGGGTCGAAGCGGCGTGAGGTACGCCGGTGTGAGTGGGAGATGGCGTTGCCGAAGCCCGGCTTGGCGCCGGTCAGTTGACAGTGGGCTGACATGGAGGCTGCCGCCTTTCACGATGAGCACGCTTGTTGGTAATGAAAACCAGTGTCATATACTAGCCTCATGGCACGCAACGAGATCCGCCCGGTCATCAAGCTCCGCTCCACCGCAGGCACCGGGTTCACCTATGTGACGCGCAAGAACCGGCGCAACGACCCCGATCGGCTGACGCTGCGCAAGTACGACGCCGTCGTACGCCGGCACGTCGATTTCCGCGAAGAGCGCTGACCCCGCACACCCCGCCCCGACCATCGAAAGGCCCCTGCCATGAAGCCCGGAATCCACCCCGCCTACGGGCCCGTCGTCTTCCGCGACTCCGCCTCCGGCACCGCTTTCCTCACCCGCTCCACGATGACCAGCGACAAGACCGTCGACTGGGAGGACGGCCACACCTACCCGGTCGTGGACGTGGAGATCTCCTCGGCGAGCCACCCCTTCTACACGGGCACCGCTCGCGTCCTCGACACCGCCGGCCGCGTCGAGCGGTTCGAGCGCCGCTACGGAGCCCGCTGATGGCTCACGATCACCAGCTCCCCGTTGTGATCGTCGCCGGCCTCCACGCCGACGCACGGAAGGAGGTCGTCGAGCGCCTCCTGCGGACCGTCCCGGGCAGTGTGGCGCTGCACCACGACCTCGCGTCGGCATCCGACGGCACCGTGCTCCGCCTGATCCGCGACGCCGGCGGCACCGTCTCCCGCGGCGAGACGCCCCTGGTCAACGACTGCGCGTGCTGCGCGCTGCGCGAGGACCTGATTCCCGAACTGGAGCGGATGGCGGACAACGGTCCGACCCGGCTCGCCGTGGTCGAGCTGTGGGACTCGGTCGAACCGAAGGCCATGGCGGAGGTCATCGCCGGACATGGCGGCGACCGGCTGGTCGTGACGGGCGTGATCACCGCCGTGGACCCGGCACTCGTCCTGCCGTACCTCGCCAACGGCGACGACCTCGCCGAGGCCGGGCTCGCGGCGGCCCCCACCGACCAGCGGACCGTCGGTGACACCTGGGCCCGTCAGCTGGAGTACGCACCCGTCCTCGCGGTCGTCGACAGCGACGAGGCCGACGACCAGGACCATGCCCTCCTCGCGCAGCTGCATCCCACCGCGCGTCGAGTACCGGCCGAGTCCGTCGACCTCGCGCGGGCCGCGCTCGCCGGCTTCGACATCGAGGCCGCCGCGGCCGCCCAGCACCCCGCGTGCGCGCTCCTGCCCCAGGAAGCCGACGACGCCGGCGTCACCACGTTCGTCTGGCGCCGCCGGCGGCCGTTCCACCCGGAACGCCTCTACCGGGCGCTCGAAGACCTGTGCTGCGCCGCCGCCCGCAGCCGCGGCCGGTTCTGGCTCGCCGACCGCCCGGACACGCTGCTCGCCTGGGACGCGGCCGGCGGAGCACTGTGCGTGGAGAGCGCCGGGCCGTGGCTGGCGTCACTGCCCGCCGCGGCGTGGGACATGGTCCCGCCCATGCGTCAGGCGGCGGCCGCGCTCGACTGGCACCCGGACCACGGCGACTGCTGCCAGCACCTCGTCTTCACCTCACCCGGCCTGGACCGGGACAGACTGGAACAGCTCCTCGACTCCTGCCTGCTGACGGACGCGGAGTACGGGTCGGGACGCGAAGCCTGGCAGCTCCTGCCCGCCGCCTTCGACTCCCTCCTCGACGCCGCCTGACACCCGCACCCACCCGATCGCGGCCCGGTGAGGCCGTAACCGAATCGTTCATGCAAGGAGAACCCCTCATGCCCCGACGCCCCCACCCCGGCGAGCCCGTGAAGTCCCGGCCCAACCCCCTCGACGCCGCCGAGGTCACCTACATCGACTACAAGGACACCGACCTGCTGCGGAAGTTCATCTCCGACCGCGGAAAGATCCGCAGCCGGCGCGTCACCCGGGTCACGGCCCAGCAGCAGCGGGCCCTCGCCACCGCCGTCAAGAACGCGCGCGAGATGGCCCTGCTGCCGTACGCCGGCCGCTGACGGCACCCGGGCCCACGCCCGGACGTCGCCGGCCCAGGGGAGGGCGTGCGCGGGCCGGGGCCCCTGGGGGAGTGGCGGGTCAGCCGACCGCGGCCGGCTCCCGGTGCGGCCCCGGCCCCGACCCCGGCTCGGGATCCGTTCCCGCCTCGCGGAGCGGCATCTCGAAGTGGACGGTCCCGTAGCCTCCGTGCTCTCCGGTGGTGCGGGCGTCGAAGACCTCGGTGGCCATGCTGCGCCAGAAGTGCTCCGCGCCGGGGATGTCGACGTTGGTGTGCAGGTAGATCCGCTCGTAGCCGGGTACGGCCGCGGCGAACGCGCAGGCGGTCCGCACCATGACGCGGGCCAGTCCGTGCCTCCGGTGCTCGGGGCGTACGTACACGCGCAGCAACTGTGCGGTCCGTCCCGAGGGGTAGCGCTCGACGAGGCTTCGCGGGTGCGGAGGGTGGACGGGGCCGCGCGAGTTGAGTGCGGTGGTGCCGACCACCTCGCCGCCTTCGCCCACGGCCACGACGAGCGTGTGCCGCGGATGCCGCAGGTAGGTGCCGTCCAGGTCGACGACGTCCGGGTGCCAGTCCGGTACGTACCCGTAGCCGAACTCCCGGTAGAAGGTGTCCAGCATGACCCGCCGGGCGCCGGGCAGGTCCTCGGTTCCGGCGTGCCGCACCGTGTACGGCCCGACCCTCTGATCTCGCGTCAGCTCTGTCATCACACTCCGCCTCTCATGCTCCGGGGGCCGCAGGCTATCGGAAAACTGGCGTATTGGAAATGAAAACGATTTCCTATAACGTCTGCGTCGCACAGAGCCGACGGCAATCTGGAAGGAAGTCCGGTGGGACATCTGCTGGTGATCGAAAGCTGGGTGGGGTCGATGAGCAGGCTGCTGCCCAGAGCCATCCGCGAAGACGGGCACGAGTTCACCTTCGTCACCCGCGACCTGCACCACTACCTGCGCGCAGCCCCCGCGGGGGACGGGCCGCACCCGCTGCTCACAGCACGTAACGTCATCACGGCGGACACCAACGACACGGCCGCACTCCTCGCGCGGTTGGAGGGCCTGCACGCCGTCCTCGGCTTCGACGCAGTGGTCTCCTCCTGCGACTACTACCTGCCGGCCGTCGCGCACACGGCCCGGCGCCTCGGCCTGCCCGGACCAGCCCCGGAGGCCGTCGAAGCGGCATGCCGCAAGGACCTGACGCGCCGTGTGCTGGCTGAGGCCGGCGTTCCCGGCCCCCGGTTCGCGCTCTGCGAAGGGGCCGTGGAGGCAGCGGTCGCCGCTCGTGAGATCGGCTACCCGCTCGTGGTCAAGCCGGTGGACCTGTGTGCGGGCATGTTGGTCCGCGCGGTGCGCGACGAGCACGAACTGCGGCTCGCCTGCCAGGCGATGGCCGAGTTCCCGGTCAACGCGCGCGGCCAGGAACGGACGCCGGTCATCCTGCTGGAGGAACTGCTGCACGGGCCCGAAGTCAGCGTCGAGACCGTCTCCTTCGGCGGTGCCACGCACGTTGTCGGGGTCACCGACAAGAGCATCGGCGGGGCGCCCGCCTTCATCGAGACCGGCCACATGTTCCCGGCAGGCATCGAGGAGGCCCTGGCGTCGGAGGCCGCCGAGACCGCGCTGGGGGCGATCAAGGCGCTGGGCCTGGACCAGGTGGTCTGCCACACCGAGATCAAGCTGACGCCCGACGGGCCCCGGCTGGTCGAGGTCAACCCCCGCCCGGCCGGCAACCGCATCACCGAACTGGTCCGCCACGTCACGGGAGTCGACCTGGCCACCGCATGCGTTGACGTGGCCCTGGGGCGCACCCCCGACTTGGCGCCGCGACCGACCGGTGTGCGCAGCACCGCCATCTCCTTCCTGCTGCCCGACACCGCCGGGGTCCTCGCCGGCATCGAAGGGGCCGAGGCCGTACGAGCCCGGCCCGAGGTGCTGGAGCTGACCCTCGCCGAACCCGGCCGCACCGTGCGGGCCGCCACCAGCAACAACGAGTACGTCGGCCACGTCATGACCGCCGACACCGAGGGCGGCGGCGCCCGCGCGTCCGCCGAGCGGCTGCTCGCCGACCTGCGTCCCTGTTACGAGCCCGCCACGGCGGTGCTCGCGTGACCCTGCCGGCCCTGCACACCCCTGAAACGATCCCGCCGGGCGAGCGCCGGCATGCCGACCCCGCCGTCCGGACCGTCGACCAGCTCTTCGACGCGGTCCTGGCCGGTGCGTACGGCCCCGACCCCGCCGGCGAGCGGATCTCGCTCGCCTTCACCACCTCTCAGGCCGTCCGGCACGAAGGTCGCACCAGCGGCTACCGCAACGAGGTGCTGAGCCTGCGGCTCGACGCGGCGGTCGGGTCCTGCGCGGTCGAGCCCGGCGCCCTGTCGGAAGGCGCCCTCGACGACTGCGTGGGCGCCGCCGTCGCCGACCTCCTCGGGCATCCGCTGCTGCCCGTGCGGATAGCGGCGCTCGACGCCTACCTGGCCCACGTGCGGCCGCACACGCCCGCCAACGGCGCCCGCCCGTACCCCCTCCCGGCAGGCAGTTCGCTGAGCCGTTCGCGGGCACGGGCCCGGGCCGTCGTCGACCTGCTGCCCGCCGCCTTCTCTCCGTCGGGCGGGCGCCTCCCGGTCCTGGTGATCGGAGTGGTCAACTCACTCCTGGAGCAGCTTCGCGCGCGAAACCTCGACTACCTGCCGTGCGACCTCAAGGGCGGCACCACCGAGTGGGGCGAGCCGGTCCTGACCGACGCGTCCGCGCACCTGGAACGCTGCGGCGCTGTCCTCGCCTCCGGCATGACCCTCGGCAACGGCTCCTTCCAGAGCCTGCTCGATCACGCTGCCGGGACCGGGAAACCCCTGGTGATGTTCGCGCAGACCGGCAGCGCCGTCCTGCCCCGATTCCTCGGGGCCGGGGTGAGCGCCGTGTCCGCCGAGCCGTACCCGTTCTTCTGGCTCGACGGCGGCCCCGGTGCCATCCACCGCTACGGAGGCCGGCCGTGACCCTGGCTCCGCTCATGCACCGGTCACAGGCCGCTTCGGCCAACCCCGGTCTGCTGCCCCTGGTGGGGCGTACTCCGATCGCCCGTGTCCAGACCGACCTGCCCCACCCCCACCCCGGCTTCTGGGCCAAGCTCGAATGCCTCAGCGCCGGCGGGATGAAGGCCCGCGCGGCGATGTCCATGCTCATGGGCGCCCGCGGACGCGGTGAGCTTCGCCCCGGCGCGCCGGTCGTGGAATCCACATCCGGCACCCTGGGCATCGGACTGGCCTTCGCCGGACAGGCCCTCGGCCACCCCGTCATCCTCGTCGGCGACACCGAACTCGAACCGTCCATGCGGCAGTTGCTGCGTACCTACGGCGCCCGCCTGGAGCTCGTCGACCGCCCCGCGCCGCAGGGCGGCTGGCAGGCCGCCCGCATCGCCCGGCTGCGCGAGGTCCTGGCCCGCACCGAGGACGCCTACTGGCCCGACCAGTACAACAACCCGGACAATCCAGCCGGCTACCTCTCCATGGCCGCGGAACTGATCAGCCAGCTCGACCACCTGGACGTGCTGGTGTGCAGCGTGGGCACCGGCGGGCACAGCGCCGGGCTGGTCGGCCCGCTGCGCCGCCGCTGGCCCCGGCTGAAGGTCATCGGCGTCGACTCCGTCGGCTCCGCGATCTTCGGACAGCCCGCCCGGCCGCGCCTGATGCGCGGACTCGGCAGCAGCATCCACCCCCGCAACGTCCGGCATGGAGCCTTCGACGAGGTGCACTGGGTGGGCGCCGTCGAGGCCGTCGACGCCTGCCGCCGGCTCGCCCGCGGCAGCTTCGTCAGCGGCGGCTGGAGCACCGGCGCCGTCGCGTTGGTCTCCGCGTGGGCCGCCAGGGCCGAGCCCGGCGCCGTCGTGGCCACGGTCTTCCCCGACGGCCCGCACCGCTACCTCGGCACCGTCTACGACGACGACTTCTGCCACGCCCACGGCCTGACCGCCACCGCCCCCGCGGGCCGCCCGTTGGAGATCCGCCACCCGTACGCGGCCGAGGCCCTCGGCTGGACCCGCTGCCGAACCGTCGTCGATCCCGTCGCCGCCCCCGACGGCCACATCCGCACTGCCCGCGTCCCGGCCCCCGGAGGTGCCGCGTGAAACTCACCTGGCACACCGCCTCGCTCGAACTGACGGAGCCGCTGCGCATCTCCCGCTCCGTGATGGCCCGCCGCGACGCGGTCTGGGTCTGCCTGGAACACGGCGGGCTGCGCGGCTGGGGGGAGGCCGTCAGCAGCGTCTACCTCGGACTGCCCACCGAACAGATCCTCCGCCACCTGAGCGCCCTGCGCCCGGCGGTCGAGCGCCTGCCGGACCCCGAGACCGCCTGGGCCGAACTCGCGCCCGCGGGCCCAGTGGGCACAGAGCTCCCCGCAGGAGTCCTCGCCGCCGTCGAGTCGGCCGTACTGGACCTCATCGGCAAACGGGCCGGTGAACCCGTGCACCAACTGCTGGGCAGCCCTCTGCCTCCGTCGGCCGCCACGGCCCGCACCATCGGCATCGTCGCACCCGTCGCCGCTGCCGCCCAGGCCAGTCGCCTCGCCCTGGCCGGCTTCGCCGTCCTGAAGGTGAAGGCCGGTTCCCCCGACCCGGCCGAAGACCTGGCCCGGGTCGAAGCCGTCCGCACCGGAGCGCCCGCCGCGGACCTGCTGCTCGACCCCAACGGTGCCTGGACCGAGGACCAGGCCCACGCACTGCTGCCCCGCTTCGCTGCCCTCGGCGTCACCGCCGTGGAACAGCCGATCGCCCCCGGCCGGCCCGAGGCCCTGGCCCGCGTCGCCACCGCCTCCCCCATCCCGGTGATCGCAGACGAGGACGCCGTCACCCACGAGGACGCCGCCGCCCTCGCCGGACTCGTGCACGGCGTCAACGTCAAGCTCGCCAAGTGCGGGGGCGTACGGGCCGCGATGCGGATTCACGCGGCGCTGGCCGGCAGCGGCACCGACCTCATGCTCGGCTGCCTCACCGCCAGTTCGCTCGGCATCGCGCCCGCCGTCCACATGGTCGACCGGGCCCGCTGGGTCGACCTCGACGGGCACCTGCTCCTCGCCGACGATCCGTGGTCCGGAATCGGCGGCGAAGACGGCACCGTACGCCCCGCCCCGCGCGGCGGCCTCGGAGTGCTGCCCCGCGCGGGCATACCCGTAGGCACCGCGCAATGAGAACCATCGCCGCGGTACGCGGCTTCCCGCCGGCCGTGCGGCTCCTGCTCGTCAACCAGCTCGGCGTCAACATCGGCTTCTACCTGCTCATCCCGTACCTGGCCACCCACCTCACCGACGACCTCGGACTGTCGGCGGCGCTGGTCGGCCTGGTCCTGGGCCTGCGCAACCTCAGCCAGCAGGGGCTGTTCCTGATCGGGGGCTCGGCCGCCGACCGCCTCGGGGCCCGCGGCGTGATCATCGCGGGCTGCGGCCTGCGCACCCTCGGCTTCGCGCTGTTCGCCCTGGGCGACGCCCTGCCCGTGCTGATCGCCGCATCGGTGCTGAGCGGGCTGGCCGGTGCCCTGTTCAACCCGGCCGTACGGACCTACGTCGCCCAGGAGGCGGGGGACCGCAAGGCAGAGGCGTTCGCCCTGTTCAACGTGTTCGCCACGGCGGGCGCGCTGATCGGACCCCTGCTGGGGAGCCTGCTGCTGCTCGGCGGCTTCCGGGCGGCGGCGCTCACCGCGGCGGGCGTGTTCGCGCTGCTCACCCTCGCGCAGGCGGTCGTGCTGCCCGCCCGGGCCGTGCCGCCGCCCGCCGGCACCGTCCTCGGCGACTGGCGCGAGGTCGCCGGGAACCGCCGCTTCGTGGCCTTCGCCGCGGCCATGGTCGGCATGTACGGCATGGAGAGCCAGCTGTACCTGCTTCTTCCTCATGCCGCACGGCAGGCCACCGGCTGGGCCGGAGCGGTGGGGCTGATCTTCGTCGTCGGGACTCTTGCCAATCTTCTGCTGCAGCTGCGCCTCACCCGCAGGCTCGCCGCGCGGGGCGGCGGCCGGGGACGCTGGATCGCCGCCGGGCTGACCGTCAGCGGACTCGGTTTCGTACCGCCGATGCTGGTGGGGGCAGGCCCGGGGACGCATCCGCTGCTGCTCCTGCCCGTCCTGGCCGGCGCGCTGCTCCTCTACCTCGGGCTGATGGCCGCCCAGCCGTTCGTCATGGAGCTCATCCCCGCCTTCGGCCGCGCGGAGCTCACGGGCACCTTCTACGGCCTGTTCTACGCCGTGTCCGGAGTGGCCGCCGCGGGCACCGGCGCGGGGGTCGGGTGGGCTATGGACGCCGCCACGCACGGCGGCCCGGCCTGGCTGCCCTACGCCTGCTGCACGGCCCTCGGCCTGGCCTCGGCGGCGGCCGTCACCATGCTGCACTCCCGCCGGGCCCTGCCCCACCCTCCCGCCCCCGCGTCCGACGGCCCGGTCTCGTCGGCTCCGGAGGACCCGGGCCCACCCGCGGACAAGGCATCCGCCGCCCCCGAAACCCGTCCCTGGAGCGAGACCAGATGAGCACCGGAAACCTCCTGACCGACCACCCCGAGCTGTACGAAGAGCGCTTCCCCGATCCCGACCGGCTCGCCGCCCGCTGGGCCGAGGCCACCCTGCGCCGCCACGGCGCGGGAGCCCAGGTCCTGGACCTCGGCTGCGGCACCGGCCGCGACGCGGCCTGGCTGCACCAGCACGCCGGACGCCAGGTCACCGGCATCGACACCGCCGAGGCCATGCTCGCCCACGCGCGCCGCCGGCACCCCGGCCCGGACTACCACCGCGCCGACATGCGGGACTTCGACCTCGGCCACACCTTCGACGCCGTCCTCTGCATGGACAGCGCCCTGCTCTACTGCCACACCAACGACGACCTCGCCTCCTGCCTCGCCACCATCGGCCGCCACCTCAACCCCGGCGGACTGCTCATCGCGGAGATGCGCAACGGCGCCTTCTTTCTCGGCAGCACCGAGCTCCTCGACGGCCCACGCACCGCCTCCTTCGACTGGCGCGGCACCAGGCACACCTCCCACACCACCCTCTGGATCGACCACGGCGCCCAACTGCTGCGCCGCCGCCGCACCTGGACCGCCGACGACGGCGGCCCTGTGAAGGAACAACAGGAGCAGCAGGAGCAGCAGGAGCGGCAGGAGCAGCACTCCGCCTGGCGGCTGCTGTTCCCCCAGGAACTGCGCTACTTCCTCACCACCGCCGGCTTCGAGGTCCTCGACCTGTACGACCGCCCCGGCCCGCGCACCGAACCGCCGTGGCGCGAAGGCGACGTACCGCTCGGGACCACGAGCTCCGACCGCCTGCACCTCGTCGCCCGGCTCACTCCCCGGCTCACTCCCTGGAACAACTCCCAGTACAGCAACGGAGACACCACACCGTGACCAGCCACCGCACCGGCCTCGCCCGCCGAGGCTTCCTCCTCGCCACCGCCACCGCCACCGCCACGGCCACCGCCCTCGCCCTCACCGCCGGATGCTCCGCCGACACCGGCAAGACCGCCGACCCCAAGAACGCCGCCGAGGCGAGCACCCCCAAGCGCGGCGGCACCCTGCGCGCCGCGTTCGCGGGCGGCGGCGCGAACGAGACCCTCGACCCGCACGCCGCCAACCTGTTCGTCGACGCCGCCCGCGCCAAGGCCCTCTACGACAAGCTCGCCGACCCCGGCGCCGACCTCGCCCCCGTACCGCGGCTCGCCGAGCGCTGGGAGCCCAACGAGACCCTCGACACCTGGAAGATCACCCTGCGCAAGGCCGCCTTCCACGACGGCCGCCCGGTCACCGCCGAGGACGTCCTCTACAGCTACCGGCGGATCGCCGACCCCAAAGGCACCTTCCGCGCCAAGGCATCCCTGGAGCCCATCGACCTCACCACCAGCCGCGCCCTCGATGCGACCACCGTCGAGTTCAAGCTGAAGCGCCCGTACGCCGAATTCCCCAACGTGCTCGCGGCGTTCGGTGCCTACATCGTCCCCAAGGACACGACCTCCTTTGACAGGCCCGTCGGCTCCGGCCCCTTCACCTTCGCCTCCTTCACGCCGGGCAAGTCCCTGGTCGTCAAGCGCAACGACGCCTACTGGGACGGCACGCCCCACCTCGACCAGGTCGAGTTCGTCGTCGCCACCGAGGAGTCGGCCCGTACGAGCGCCCTGCTCGGCGGCCAGGTCCACTACGCCCACGAGCTCAGCCCCGCCACCGCCCGCACCCACGAGGGCAAGGGGAAGATCGAGGTCGTCCGGCTGCCCGGCAGCTCCATGCAGGGCTTCGTCATGAAGACCGACCGGCCGCCGTTCAACGACAAGCGGGTCCGCCAGGCCTTCTTCCTCATCGCCGACCGCAAGGAACTCGTCGACGGCGCCCTGTCCGGCGCCGGCGAGGTCGGCAACGACCTCTTCGGCAAGGGATACCAGTACTACGCGTCGGACCTGCCGCAGCGCACCCAGGACCTCGACCGGGCCCGCGCCCTCCTCAAGGAGGCCGGAGCCGAGAACCTCAAGGTCACCCTCGACACGGCTCCCGCCGCCACCGGTTTCGTCGAGGCCGCCGGCATCTTCAAGGAGCAGGCAGCCAAGGCCGGGGTCACCGTCGAGGTCAAGGTCGGCAGCAAGGACACGTACTGGAAGGACATCCTCGACAACGGCACCTTCGCCTCCTACCGGTCCGGGTCCATGCCCATCGAGTCGCACATCTCGCAGCGTTTGCTGACCGGCTCCACCACGAACGCCACCAAGTGGCAGCAGAAGGACTTCGACGACCTGTACCAGCAGGCCCAGTCCACCCGCGACGAGAAGGCACGGGCCGCCCTGTACGAGCGGATGCAGCGCCGTCTGCACGACGAAGGCGGCTTCCTGATCTGGGGCTTCGCCGACTGGATCGTCGCCACCGCCCCCGCCGTACACGGCGTCTCGACGAAGGCCCCCGCGAACACCCTCGACTGGGCCCGGTTCGACAAGCTCTGGCTCGCGTGACCCGGCACCTGAACTGGGTCGGCCGCCGTCTGCTCCTCGGTCTGGGGCAGACGGCGGCGGTCGTCCTGTTCGTCTTCGCCCTCACCGAGGCACTGCCCGGGGACGCGGCAGTCGCCCTGGCCGGAGACCAGCCCGACCCCGAGCGCATCGCCCGGATCCGTGCGGCCCTGGACCTGGACCGGCCCGCCGCCGAACGATTCCTGGACTGGGCCGGCGGACTCCTCCGGGGTGACCTCGGCACCTCGCTGGTCAGCGGACGGCCCGTCGCCGCCTACCTGACCGGCGGCCTCGGCCCCACCGTGCTGCTCGCCTGCGCCACCCTCGCCGTACTGCTGCCGCTGTCGGCCGGGCTCGGCGTGCTGTGCGCCCGCCGCGAGGGCGGCCCGCTGGACCGGACTCTCAGCGCGCTGACCCTGGCCGTGCACTCCGTACCCGAATTCGCCCTCGGCGTGCTGCTGGCCACCCTGTTCGGGCTGTGGCTGGGCTGGCTGCCGCCCACCGCCGTCGGCGCGGACCCGCTCACCGAGCCGGCCGTACTGGTCCTGCCCGTCCTCGTACTCATCTCGCGGCCCGTGTGCACCATCAGCCGCCTGGTGCGCGCCGGGATGATCGACGCGATGGCCTCGCCGTACGTCGCCCAGGCGCTGCGCTACGGCGTCAGCGGCGCCCGCGTCCGCTGGACGCACGCCCTGCCCAACGCCCTCGCCCCGGCCGCCCAGCAGCTGGCGCGGACCTGCGACTGGCTACTGAGCGGAGTGATCGTCGTCGAAGCCCTCTTCGTCGTCCCCGGGCTGGGGACCGTGCTCATCGACGCCGTCACCGCACGGGACATGCCCGTCGTCCAGGGGATGGCCGTCGTCTTCGGCGTCGTCACCGTCCTGGCCAACCTCGGAGCCGACCTCGTCGCCCGCCGCTTCGCGCCCCGCGCGGAGGTGGTCGCGTGAAGCGCCGTGCATCCAGGTACGCCCTCGCCGTCGGGCTCATCGCCGTACCCCTGCTGCTGGCCGCCCTCGGACCGCTGCTCGCCGGACCGGCCGGCCCGCGCTCGGTCTCCTTCGACTCGGGCGCCGGGCATTGGCTGGGCACCGACTTCTCCGGCCGGGACGTCCGGCGGCAGGTCCTGCTCGGTGGCCGCTCCGTCGTCCTCGTGGCGCTCGCGGCCACCGGACTCGCCTACCTCGTCGCCGTCCCGCTCGGGCTGACCGCGGCCCTCACCCGCCGCACCTGGCTGGAGGAGGCCCTCATGCGGCCCCTCGACGTCCTGATCGCCGTCCCGTCGCTGCTGCTGGTGCTGCTGGTGGCTTCGACCCTGACCCCGGGGCAGGCCGGGCTGGCCGTCCTGGTCGCACTGGCCGCCGTACCGGACGCCGCGCGCGTGGTGCACGCGGCAGCGGCCGAGATCGCCGCCCGTCCCGCCGTCGAGGCCCTGAGGATGCAGGGCGAGTCCTGGTGGCGTACGGCCTTCGGCTACGTGGCCCGCTCCATGCGCCGCACCCTCGCCGCCGACGCGGGGATCCGGCTGACCGGGGCCCTGTACCTGGTCGCCACAGCGGCCTTCCTCGGGATCGGCGTCGAGCCGGACGCAGCCGACTGGGCGGTGATGGTGGACCGCAACCGCACCGGCCTGTTCCTGCAGCCGTGGGCGGTGGTGGTGCCCGCCCTGCTCATCGCGGCCCTGTCGATGGGCACCAACCTGCTCTTCGACGCCGCCCTGCACACACCGGCCGAGGCCGCCGAGAAGGGAAGCCAGGCATGGACCCGGTAGCGGAAGTGAGAGGACTGCGGGTGGAGGTGGCCGGCAGCCCCCTCGTCGACGGAGTGAGCCTGGCGGCCCGCGCCGGACGCATCACGGCCCTCGTCGGCCCGTCGGGCAGCGGGAAGACCACCACCGGACGCGCCCTCCTCGGCGAGTTCCCCGCCGGTGCCCGGATCGGCGGCCGGATCACCACCCCGGGACCCGGCTCCGTCGGCTACGTACCCCAGCACCCCACCGCAGTCCTCAACCCCGCCCGCCGAGCCGGAGCGCTGCTCCGGGACATCGCCGCCGGGCAGGGCGGGACCCGCCGCGAGATCCGCGACCGCGTCGAGCGCGCCCTGCGCCTGGCCCAGCTGCCCGATCCCGAGACGGTGCTGCGCCGCTACCCCCACCAGCTCTCCGGAGGCCAGCAGCAGCGCGTCGTCATCGCCCAGGCACTGCTCCTCGGAGCGAAGGTGATCGTCGCGGACGAACCCACCACGGGCCAGGACCCGGTCACCAAGCAAGGCATCGTCGAGGCGCTGGCCGCTGTCGCCGAGCAGGGCATCGCGCTGGTTCTGCTGAGCCACGACGGGGACGTCGTTCGGCAGCTGGCCGACGAGGCGGTCGTGCTGCGGGCCGGGCGGGTCGTGGACCGGGGACCCGCGGACGCGGTGCTGCCCGCCCCCACGCGGCCGACGCTCCCCAGGCCCCGAGCCGCCACCCGGCCCGCCGTCACCCGGATCGAGGTACGGGAGCTGACCGCACGGCACCGCACCGCGCACGGCACCGTTCCAGTGCTGCACGACGTCACCCTGTCCGTCCCGGCGGGGGAGTGCCTCGCCGTGACCGGCCGGTCCGGCAGCGGCAAGACCACCCTGGGCCGGTGCCTGGCCGGGCTGCACTGCGCGTACGACGGGGCGGTCCTGCTCGACGGAGCACCACTGCCGCGCAGCCTCCGGGCCCGCACCCGCGCCGAACTCGCCCGCGTCCAGTACGTCTTCCAGGACCCCAAGGCGGCTTTCGACGAGCACCGGTCGCTCCTCGACCAGGTCGCCCGCACGGCGGTGCGGCTACGCGGCGCGGACCGGGACACCTCGCGACGAGCCGCCGTACAGACCCTGGAGCAGCTGGGGCTGGCCGAAGAACTGACCCTGCGACGCCCGGGCGCCCTGTCCGGCGGCGAGCTCCAACGGGCGGCCCTGGCCCGCGCCCTGTTGGCGGAGCCCGAAGTTTTGGTGTGCGACGAGATCACTTCCGGGCTCGACACCGCCACCCGTGATGCCATCCTCACCCACCTGGCCGGCCTCCGGGACCGGCAGGCGCTGAGTCTGGTGTTCATCACCCATGACCGCACGGCCGCCGACGCCCTGGCCGACCGGACCGCGGTCCTCGAAGACGGCCGACTGGTCACCTGCCGGTAGCGCCCGGCTCCGCGCGGTCCTCGGCGTCCGCGGCAGCTGCGGTGAGTTCCTCGCCGGGTCCGGGAATCGCTCGGAGGAGCCCTCAAGTGCGGGATTCGCAGGACGAGTTGCGTGCGTGACGGTGTCAGACCGCTGTTTCGGATGCAAGCCGGGACACAGGGTCAATGTTCTGACCTTCCATCAACTGGCATCAAGTTTCACCGAAGTTACGTCAGGGGGTTGCGCGTTGGCATGCTGGTATACCAGCATGCCGCCATGCCAAGCATCGAATACGAGACACCGGGTGTCGCGCCTTCTCCTCCCATGGAGCTCCCTCCCCTCGGTCAGCCCGCCTCGCGCATGGACCGGGTGCGCGACGCGCTGCGGCAGGCGATCCTCGACGGGGCGCTGCCTCCCGGACGGGCGCTGGTGGAGCGCGAGCTCGCCGAGCTGTACGGCGTCTCGAAGACCCCGGTGCGCGAGGCGCTCAAGCAGTTGCAGTCGACCGGCCTGGTGGAGGTCAACGCCTACCAGGGCGTGAGCGTCCGCCGGCCCGACGACAAACTGGTGCGGGAGCTGTACACCGCCCGGTGCGCCGCCGAGCCCGAAGCGGTGCGTCTGGCCGCCGAACAGCGCGGAGCCATCGCGTACCCCGCGGCGCGGCACGCGCTCGCCGAGGCCGCCGCGCTGATCGGCTCCGGGGAGACCCAGGGCCTGGGCACCGCGAACCGGCGCTTCCACCGGGAGCTGTACATCGCGTGCGACAACAGCTTCCTGTGCGGATTCCTGGACCAGTTGCAGGACCTGACCGCGTTCGTCGCGGGTCTGGGCTGGCGGCTGCGGGCGACCTTCGAGGAGGAGGCCGCGGAACACGCGGCCATCCTGGAGGCCGTGGAGCAGGGTGACGCCGACCGGGCCGAGCGTCTGACCCGGGCCCACATCAGCAAGGCCCAGCGGACCCTGGCCGGTGCCCTCGGGAACGAACGGTGAAGATCGAGGTCTTCGCCCATCCCGTGTCGTTCCGCCGTGCTCCCCGCGCGGAGGCCGAGCGGCTGCGGGCGGCCAGAGTCGACCGGGTCCGTCTGGCCTACGCCTACCACGGCGGGCGCTGGCTGCTGACGACGAGCGACCCGGCGGCGGTCGTGGACTTCTCCGCGGGCCGCTGGTTCGTCCCGCGAGACGAGTCCGGCGGCGACGGGGACCGCCCCCCGCTGTCCCTGACCGTGCTCGGCGACCAGGCTACGACCGCGACAAACGCGCTGGTCGGCTCAGGTGTCGCCGTGACGGCCTGGCTGGTGGGACTCCACCAGTCGCACCTGGCCGGCACCCGCCCGGAGCTGTCCCTGCGCAATGCCTTCGGCCACCCTTACCGGCACGCCCTGTGCCCCGCCCAGCCGGAGGTGGTGCACTACGCCGCGGCCCTGGTCGCGGAGACGGCCGTGCAGCCGGGAGTGAGCGCTCTGGAACTGGAGGCCTTCGGCTATCTGGGCTGGCAGCACCAGGGCGCGCACGACAAATCCGGGGCGGCGCTGCGGCCCGTGGACCGCTGGCTGCTCTCCCTCTGCTTCTGCCGCGCCTGTTCCGCCCGGTTCTCCGACGCCGGCGTCGACAGCGTGCGGGCGGCCGCCAGGACGCGCGCCGCCGTGCTCGCCCAACTGAGCGATCCCCGGACCGGGGGCGGCATCACCGAGGACGCCGTCACCGCACTGGGCCAGGACCTGCACGACACCCTGCTCGCCGTGCGAGCGGATGTGACCACCGACCTCGTACGGGCGGCGGCCGAGGCGTCTGGAGGGCTGCCGCTCTCCGTCCGCGCCACCGCCGACCCCTATGCGTGCGACGGGAAATCCGCCGGCGACCTGGGCGTACTGGGCTCGGCCGCGGGCGGGCTCACGGTCACCGACTTGGCCGGGGACGCCTCCGCCCTGCGGCAGGACCTCGTCGCGGCGGGCCGTACCGGCGCCCGGATCGCGGCCGGCTGGAACCTGGGCTCCGCGCAGACCCGCAGCGAGGGAGAACTCACGGAGGTCGCCCGCCAGGCCCGCGCGCACGGCGCGGGCTCCCTCATCCTCTACGCCTACGATCTCGCCCCCGCACCGCGGCTGGAGTGGCTTCGCCGCCTGCCACGGGAGCAGGTGGACGCCGACAGGGCGATGTACGGCAGCCGCCACGACAGACAAACGGAGCCGGCACGATGACCGGATACCTCATACGCCGCCTGATACAACTCATACCCGTCGTCCTGATCGTGTCGCTGGTCCTGTTCCTCCTGCTGCGCCTGATGCCGGGAGATCCCACCCTGGACATCCTGGGCCAGGAGGCCAGTGCCGCGGACCGGGCGGCCCTGCGCGCCGAACTCGGCCTGGACGCACCGCTGTGGCGACAGTTCACCGACTGGATCAGCGGCATCGCACACGGCGACCTGGGCGCCTCCTGGCTCACCGGAGAGGAGATCGGCTCCGTACTCGGCGAACGGCTCGCCGCGACAGCCGAACTCGGCGTCATCGCCCTGGTATTCGCCCTCCTCATCGGCGTCCCCGCCGGGGTGCTCGCCGCGGTGAAGCGACGTACCCCCACCGACACCGCGCTCAACTCCGCAGGACTCGTAGCCCTGTCGGCGCCGCACTTCTACCTGGCCGCCCTGCTCATCCTGGTCTTCGGGCTGTGGCTGGAACTGCTGCCGCCCTCCGGGTACGTGCCGTTCACCGAGGATCCGGTGGAGAACCTGCGGCACATGGCGCTGCCGGCGGTCACCATCGGTTCCACCATCGCGGCCGTCACCATGCGCCAGACCCGCGCCGCCCTGCTGGCCGTGTTCAACGAGGACTACATCCGTACCGCGGAAGCCAGCGGCCTGTCCCGCCGCCGGATCGTCGGCGTCTACGCCCTGCGCAACGCCATCGTCCCCGTCGTGACGGTCGTGGCGCTGCAGATCGGCGCCCTGATGAGCGCCACCGTGGTCACCGAGACCGTCTTCACCGTTCCCGGCATGGGCACGTTGATCGTCAACGGCATCTTCAGCCGGGACCTGCCCGTCGTTCAGGGCGCCGTCCTGATGGTCGTGCTCTTCGTCCTCCTGGTGAACCTGCTGGCTGACCTGGTCTACGCGTGGCTCGACCCCCGCATCACGTACTGACAGGAGCGACGATGGCCACCGAAACCCTTACCCCGGCCCCGCGCCGCCCGGTCCTCGACCGGCTACTCCGCGACCGCCGCGCCCAACTCGCCCTGCCCGTTCTGCTGGCGCTTGCCCTGGCCGCCGCAGCCCGGCCGTTCATGACCGAACGCATGAGGGCCACCGACACGAACAACCTCCTCGCCGGCCCCGGCGCGCAGCATCTGCTGGGCACCGACGAACTGGGCCGGGACCTCCTGGCACGCATCACCGCCGGGGCGCTCGTGACCGCGGAGGTCGCCACCATCACCGTCGGCGCGGCCCTCGTGGCGGGAACCGTCCTCGGTCTGCTGGCCGGATACCGCGGCGGGTGGCTGGACGCCGTCATCATGCGGGTCTCCGACGGGCTGCTCGCCTTCCCGCTGCTCGTGCTCGCCCTCACCGTGGTCGCGGCGCTGGGCCCCGGTCTGCGCAACGCGCTCATCGCCATCGCCGTGGTGACCACCCCCCGCTTCGCCCGGGTGGTCCGCGCCGAGGTGCTGTCGCTGCGGACCCGCGAGTGGGTCTCCGCCGCGCGCATCGTGGGCGTACCGCAGTCCGCCATCCTGCGCCGCCACCTCCTGCCCCACCTGGCGGGCACCCTGCTGGTCTTCGCCGCGCTCCAGGTCTCCACCGCGATCATGGCCGAAGCGGCCCTGAGCTTCCTCGGCCTGAGCGTCCAGCCGCCGCAGCCCAGCTGGGGCGCCATGGTGGCCTCCGGAACCGACCACCTCAGCGCCAGCTGGTCGCTGAGCGTCTTCCCCGGCCTGGCCATCCTCCTCACGGTCGCCGCGTTCAACATGCTCGCCGACGCCCTGCGGGACGCGCTCGACGCGCACCTTCCCCAGCTGACGCCCCCGCGCTGACGCGGCCCCCCTGACGGCCCCTCGGCCCCCACCTGAATCCACCCCTCTTCACGGGGCCCCGTACCGCGCCCCGAACACCCCCTCACCGACGCCCCGAGCCGCGTGCCGCACCAGCGCACCCTTCCACGACCCGTCGGCCCCACCGGGCGGTCCCCCCGCCCCGCCTCCTCGGCACCCCGCTCCGCACAAGGAAGTGCTCCGTCATGCCCTTTTCCTCCCGCCCGTCCCGCCGTCTGCCACGCCGCGCCGTCCTGGCCGGCGCCGCCGCCACCGCGGCCGCCGCCACCCTGCCCACCCTCACCGGTTGCGGCGGCGACTCCGGCTCGTCCGGCTCCTCCTCCGGCACCCTGACCGCCGGATTCGACAACGAACCCGTCACCCTCGACCCGGCACTGAGCGCCGCCATCTCCTCCGACCGCAACGTGCTGAACCTCTTCTTCGACGCGCTGCTGCGCCAGAACCCGGACGGAACGTTCCAGCCGGCGCTCGCCACCACGTGGGGCACCGACGGCTCCGCGATCACCTTCACACTGCGCCAAGGGGTGACGTTCCACGACGGGACGGCCTGCGACGCCGAAGCCGTGGCCTTCAACCTGCGCCGGGTGATGGACCCGGCCACCCGATCCACCAAGGCCGCCGCACTGGCCAAGGTGAAAGCCGTCGAGACGCCGGACGCCACGACCGTGAGGATCACCCTCACCTCGCCCGACCCGCTGCTGCTCACCCACCTGGCGCACGAGACGGGAATGATCGCCTCCCCCGCCGCCCTCAAGAAGGGCGGAGCGGACTTCGGCCGCCGACCGGTCGGCACGGGCCCCTTCACCTTCGTCCAATGGCGGTCCAAGGTGCAGCTGACCGCCGAACGCAACGCCACGTACTGGGCGAAGAATCCCGACGGCAGCAGCCTGCCGAAGCTGGACAAGGTCGTCCTGCGCTTCGTCACCGAGGCCAAGGTACTGCGCGCCGAACTGTCCACCGGAGGCGTCCAGCTGGTACGCGCCCTGCCGCCGGAGGAGTACAAGCAGCTCAGCGGCGACAAGCGGATCATCATCAAGGACGGCGGGGTGCGCCGCGCCTACTACGTCGCCCTCAACGTCACCAGAGGCCCCTTCAAGGACCCCAAGGTGCGAGCCGCGTTCGCCCACGCCGTCGACCGCCGCGCGGTGGGCAAGGCAGCGGCCGGTGACCAGTACGACATCGCCCCGTCCTTCGCCATCCTCTCGGACTGGTTCTACGACGGCTCCATAGCCCCCCTGCCCCACGACCCCGCCGCGGCACGCAAGACCCTGGAGGAGGCCGGGCTGCGCGGCGCGGTGCCCATCACCGTCGTCGCCCGCCGCCGCGCCCCCGACCCCACCGTCGCGGAACTCCTGCAGAGCCAGCTCACGGAGGCCGGCTTCGCCCCCACGGCCGAGGTGCTGGAATTCCAGACGCAGCTCGACCGCATGAAGAACCGGGACTTCGACGCGGCGCTCCTGGTCATCGACATCCCCCGCCTGGACCCGTCGTTGTCGTTCAACCCGTACTTCACCAGCAACGGACCGAACAACTGGTCCGGCCTGGACGACCGCGTCCTCGACGCCCTGCTCGCGAACGGCGCCGGCACCACCGACAGGGCGGCGCGCACGGAGGCGTACGCCGATACGCAGCGCCGCATCATCGACAACAACTACTGGGTGTTCCTGCACCAGGCCAAGTCCCCCCTCATCCACAGCAGCAGGCTCAGGGGCATCCAGCTCGACGTCGACGGCCAGTGGCGGCTCGCCGAAGCCAGCCTGGGTTCGTGAGGAACGCCCATGTCCCTCCTTGAGATCGAAGACCTGAGCGTCACCTTCCAGGGCACCGAGTCCAGTCCACCGGTACGCGCCGTGGACAGCGTTGATCTGCACCTGGAAGCCGGCGAGACCCTGGCCATCGTCGGCGAGTCGGGCTCCGGCAAGACCGTCACCGCCCTGAGCCTGCTGGGGCTGAACCCGCCCGAGCCCGTATGCGGCATCACCGGTTCCCTCCGGCTGGACGGCACCGACCTGCGCACCCTGGACGCCAATCAGTGGCGGGCCGTACGCGGCCGGCGCGTGGCCATGGTCTTCCAGGACCCCAGCTCCGCACTCAACCCGCTGCTCACCATCGGCACACAGATCGTGGACGCGGTGCGCGCCCACGAGCGCCTCACCCGCGAACACGCCCGGCGCCGCGCCGTCGAGGCCCTGGAACTGGCCCGGATGCCCGAACCGGAGAGCAGACTGCGGCAGTACCCGCACGAGCTGTCCGGCGGCATGCGGCAGCGGGCCGCCATCGCCCTGGCCATCGCGGCCCGCCCCCAGCTGCTCATCGCCGACGAACCGACCACCGCCCTGGACGTCGCCGTCCAGGCGGAGATCATGGCGATGCTCCGCTCCCTGTGCGTCGACCTCGGCATGGGGCTGGTCCTGATCACCCACGACCTCGGCATGGTCGCCGAACAGGCCGACCGGGTAGCCGTGATGTACGCCGGCCGTGTCGTGGAGAGCGGCCCCGCCGCGCACGTCCTGCAACGTCCGCGCATGCCGTACACCCAGGCACTCCTCGCGGCCACACCACGACTCGACGCCGCCGCCCGTACCCGCCTTGTGTCCATCGCGGGGCAGCCGCCCCGGCTGCGGGACAGGGCCTCCGGCTGCTCCTTCGCTCCCCGCTGCCCCGTCGCCGTGGACGACTGCGTGACCACCGCGCCGCCCCTGACCGTCTTCGCCGGCGGCCACGCGGCGGCCTGCCGGTTCGCCGACGCCCCGACGGAACCGCCCACCACGCGGACCGCGCCTGCGACCGGCTCCGCGCCCGCGAGAGGCCCGGAGCCCGCGACCGGCCCCGAGCCCGCGGTCACGGCCGCCGCCGAACCGCCGATCGTGGAGTTCGACGCGGTGGACCTGCGGTATCCGGTCCGCAGCGGGGCCCTGCGCCGGGTGACCGGCCACGTCCACGCCGTCCAAGAGGTCAGCCTGAGGGTCGAGGCGGGCCGGACGCTGGCCCTGGTGGGGGAGTCCGGCTCCGGCAAGACCAGCCTCACCAAACTGCTGCTCCGCCTGGAGAGCCCGTCCGGCGGCGCCGTCCGCTACGACGGCATCGACGTGACCCGGCCCGGCCCGGACGGGCTGCGGCGGATCCAGCAGGAAGTACAGGTCGT
Organism: Streptomyces sp. NPDC058662; assembly: GCF_042716255.1. Lineage (NCBI taxonomy): Bacteria > Bacillati > Actinomycetota > Actinomycetes > Kitasatosporales > Streptomycetaceae > Streptomyces > Streptomyces sp. NPDC058662. The sequence continues at coordinate 125,001 of NZ_JBHXRU010000004.1, forward strand.
CTTCCAGAACCCGTACGGGAGCCTGGACCCGCGGCTGACCGTCCGGCAGATCCTGCAGGAGCCCTTGCGGGTGCACGGCCTCGACGCCGGCGAGGACATCCTCACGGCGCTGCTGCGGGACGTCGGCCTGGACTCCTTCGCCCTGGACCGCTTCCCGTCCGCCTTCTCCGGCGGCCAGCGCCAGCGCATCGCCATCGCACGGGCCCTGGCCCTGCGCCCCCGGCTGATCGTGTGCGACGAGGCGGTCAGCGCCCTGGACGTGTCGATCCAGGCCCAGGTGCTCAACCTGCTCGCCGACCTCCAGGCGGAACACGGCATGGCCTACCTCTTCATCACCCACGACCTGGCCGTGGTCCGCTCGGTCGCCCACCGCATCGCCGTGATGCGCCACGGCCGGATCGTTGAGGAGGGAACGGCGGAGGACATCTACGCGGCGCCCGTCCACGCGTACACCCGCGAGTTGCTGGCCAGGGCACCCGGCCGGAACACCACCCCCGCCGGCGCCCCTACCCCCGCACGCTTCCCGGCGGCCGGTGACACCCGGCCGTCACCCACCGCCCCGACATCGCAGAACAAGGAACGGAGCCCACTGTGGCGAAGGTGACCAGGGTCAGCCTGACCTCGATCAACACCCCCCGGCACAACAGCATCACCTGCGGCCACATCCTCGTCGAACTCCACACCGACGACGACTCCCTCGTCGGCATCGGGGAGATGTCCGACCTCCAGCACCTGCCGCGCTTCCACTTCGACGTCCCGGAACTGGAAGCCACCCTCAACGAGATCCTGGTGGGCCTGGACGCCCTCCAGCTCACCGAGGTCGAACGGCGCCTGGAAGCCAACTTCCCGCAGGCCGGCTACATCTACGACAAGAGCCGTGCCATCAAGTGCGGTGTCGACATCGCCTTCTGGGACCTGGCGGCCAAGCAGCTCGGGGTCCGCGTCTGCGACCTGCTGGGCGGCGCCGTCCGCGAGTCCGTCCCCATCGCGTACCCGATCTTCCGCCAGCAGCACGAGGAGGACGTCGAACGCAACCTCGCCATGGTCGAGCGACGCGTCGGGGAGGGCTTCGAATTCTTCCGGGTGTACGTGGGACGCCGGCTGGACCTGGACGAACGGTTCCTGCGCGCCACCCGCGAACGCTTCGGCGACCGGATCACGATCAAGTCACTCGACTTCTCCAACCTGCTGGACGCCAAAGCCGCCTGCAACTTCGCCGAACGCGTCGCCGACGTGGACTTCGACCTCGTGGAGGCACCTGCCCCCGACCACGACGTGCGTGGCCTGGTGTACGCCCGCAACCGTCTCCCCGTACCGATCAGCGAGCACGTCTACGGATTCCGGTGGGCGCTCGACCTGGTCGGCGCCGACGCCGTCGACGTGTTCAACGTCAGTGTCATCGCGATCGGCGGCATCACCCCGGCCCGGCGGATCTTCGCGATCGCCGCGGCCGCCGGTAAGTCGTGCCTGGTCGGCACCACACAGGAACTGTCCATCGGTACGGCCGCCGCGGCCCACGTCGCCATGGCGATGGCCCAGGTGACCGTGCCCAGTGACCCCGTGGGCCCGTTGCTCTACACCCGCGACGTGGTGGCAGACCCGGTGCGCTATGTCGGCGGCCGGCTGCACGTGCCGTCGGGGCCCGGCCTGGGCATACGTCTCGACCCGGAGCTGGTGAAGGCGTCGGCGGGACCCCTCACCTGGGCCGCCACCAGCGCCGACGCCGTCGTCGACCGGCAGGAAGCCACACGATGACGGACTCCCGGGCCGAACAGCCCTCCAAGGGCGGACGGTTCGCCGGCCGAGTCGCCCTCGTGACCGGAGGGGCCCGCAACATCGGCCTCGCCATCGCCGTGCGGCTGGCCGGTGAAGGCGCCGCCATCGCCGTCAACGGCCCGGACGAGCGGGAGGCCGAAGCGGCCGCGGCAGCGCTGCGCGACGGAGGGGCGCGTGCCGTCGCCTGCCCGGGAGACGTCTCGGACCCGGCGCAGGTCGACGCCTTCGTCACCCGCGCGGTGGAGGCGTTCGGAGGCCTGGACCTCCTCGTCAACAACGCCGCCGCCGCGATGCTGGGACGCGGCAACCTGCTCGATCTGGACCCGGCGGACTGGGACCGCAGCTTCGCGGTCAACGCCCGCGGCACATTCCTGTGCACCGTCGCCGCGGCCCGGGTGATGTCGGCCGGCGCGGCGATCGTCAACATCTCCTCCGTCGGCGCGACCCGCGCCCACCGTTCGGCCGTCGCCTACGACGCGTCCAAAGGCGCCGTCGAGGCCACCACCCGGGCAACGGCCCTCGAACTCGCCCCGATGGGCATCCGCGTCAACGCCGTCGCGCCGGGCCCCGTCATCAACGACCGCTACGAACTGCTGGACGCCGCGCAGAAACGCGCCCGTATCCAACCGGTCCCCCTCGGCCGCATGGGCGACGGCACCGACATCGCCGCGGCCGTCGCCTTCCTCGCCTCGCCGGAGGCCTCCTTCATCACCGGTCAGGTACTCACCGTGGACGGCGGACTGACGGCCCAGATCAGGCCGCCCGGCACCGACCCCACCCTCGACTCCCTCCTCACCGCCCCGGCGCGCACCACCGCCCACCAGCCTCAAGGAACCGCATCATGACCCAGACGCCCCAGACGCCCCAGACGCCCCAGACGCCCCAGACGCCGCTGAACCCCGACGACCTGGCCGCCCTCAGCCAGGCCAGCACCGCCACCATCACCACCCAGCTCTTCAAGCACGGGCTGCGCAACACCTTCCTCGCCGGACTCACCCGCGTGAGCGATGCCGCGCCGCGCATGATCGGTGAAGCGTTCACCCTCCGCTACATCCCGGCGCGCGAGGACATCGACACCCTCGACGTGTACGACGACTACGACCACCCCCAGCGCGCGGCCGTCGAACAGGTCGGCCCCGGCCAGGTCCTCGTCGTGGACTGCCGCGGCGAGGGCCGCGCCGCCTCGGCGGGCAACATCCTCCTCACCCGACTGTCGGTCCGGGGCGCCGCCGGACTGGTCACCGACGGCACGCTGCGCGACATCGAGGACATCGGACGCCTCCCGATGCCCGTCTACTCCACCGGCGCGGCCGCGATGACCAATTTGGCCATGCACCACGCTGTCGACCTCCAGGTCCCCGTCGGCTGCGCGGGCGTCGCCGTCTACCCGGGCGACGTCCTGGTCGGCGACTTGGACGGCGTGGTCTGCGTACCCCGCCACCTCGTTCCCGTGATCGCCCGTCAGGCGGGGGAGCAGGAGCGGCTGGAGACGTTCATCACCGAGCGCGTCGCCGCCGGCGCCCCGCTGCGCGGCACCTACCCGGCGGACGCCGAGACCCTGCGCGCCTACGAGGAACACGTCCTCGCCCCCTCTGCCAAGGACTGACCCACAGCTCCTGCGGCGGGTCGCCCCGCCGCAGGCCGGCCGACCGGCCGAACCAGCCTCCGAGGAAGAAGGCAGGAACACATGGTCAACCATTCCCCCACATCCAGGCGGCCCTTCGCCGTCCTGATGGCCGGCGTACTCGTCGGCGGCCTGATCTCCGTCGTCACCGCGGGCCCGGCCACCGCGGCCGACATCGCCGGCGACTTCGACACCACCGCGCTCGGCACCACGCCCTCCGGCTGGTCCGTCACGGGCGCGCCCGGCGACGCCACTGTGCAGGGCGTCCCCGGCACCGTGGACCGGAGCCTGCGCCTGCGGGACACCTCCACGAGCGCCCCTGTCACCGCGAGCGCCACCTTCGGCACCACCTCCTCCAGCGTCGTCGCGGGCTTCAGACTGCGCGCCGCGCAGACCTCGACGACGATCGGCGTACACCTCGACGGCAGCGCCGGACACAACGTCACCGTCGCCATGGGAACCGACGGGCGCCTGTACACCTACAACGGGGCCCAGCACGTCGACCTCGGCACGTACACGGCCAACCGCTGGTACGACATCCGCGTGGTCGCCCACCCGTCCTCGGGGACCGCCGACGTGTACATCGACGGCGCGCGCAAGGCCCAGCGCCTGGCCTTCAGGACCACGGTGAGGTCACTGGGCAGCATCCAGGCCGGCGTCGCCACCGCCGGTACGGGCACCGCCTGGCTGGACGACGTCCGCACCACCACCGAGAGCACCCCGCAGGGCTGGCCGCACCTCGGCTCGGTCGCCCCGCGCCCCGCTCAGCAGATCGGCACCTCCAAACTGCTCGTCGGCGCCGAGACACTCGACCGCGACTACACCGACCACCAGGCGTTCGCGCCCTACCTGGGGCGGCTCGGCGCGACCGGCGTCCGCCTCCAGGGCGGCTGGGCGAAGACCGAGAAGACCAAGGGCGTCTACGACTGGACCTGGCTCGACCGGATCATCGACGACGCCACCCGCCAGGGAGTCAAGCCCTGGGTCCAACTGTCCTACGGCAACGGCGCATACACCGGCGGAGGCGGCTCCGGCCTCGGCGGCCAGATACCCACCTCCCCGGAGGCGCTCACCGGCTGGGACGCCTGGGTGACCGCCATGGTCAAGCGGTACAAGGGCCGCGTCACCGAATGGGAGATCTGGAACGAACCCAACCTCGCGGGCATCCCCGCGGCGAACTACACCGACTTCTTCATCCGCACCGCCACCCGCGTGCGAGCCGAGCAGCCCGCCGCGGTCATTTACGGACCGGCCGAGGCCGGCATCGACGTCCCGTACACCCAGGACTTCCTGGTCGGGCTCGCGGGGAAGGGGAAAGCCCACCTCCTGGACGGCATCAGCTACCACCCCTACAACCCCAACCCCGACGACGCGTGGACGTACGGGCAGGTGGAGAAGATCAGGGCGCTCATCGCCCAGTACGCCCCCGGCACCGTCCTGCGCCAGGGCGAGAACGGCGCACCCAGCAGGCCCGGCAGCTTCGGCGCCCTCGGTGACCTGGACTGGACGGAACTCAGCCAGTCGAAGTGGTTCCTGCGCCGCGTGCTCAACGACCTCGGACGCGACATCAGCACCAGCGTCTTCAGCATCTCCGACCTGCACTACCCCTCGAAGATCAACAGCAAGGGGCTGCTGCGGACCAACACCGACAAGACCATCCGCTACGCCAAGCCCTCCTACTACGCCGTCCAGACCGTGGCATCGGTCTTCGACAGCACCGTCAAGCCCCTGCCCGGCTACCGCTGGAGCGCGACGCCCAACACATCGCTCACCGTGCAGGCCTTCGCCAAGCGCGACACCGGCCGGCAGATCGTCGGCGTCTGGTCCGGAGCGACCAAGCCCAGCGAGAGCACCACCCGCACCGCCACGGACCTCACCTTCACCGGCGGCAACTTCGCCGACCCGGTCTACGTCGACGTGCACACCGGGGCCGTCCACGACATCCCCGACGCCAACTGGTCCGTACAGAACGGTACGTACACCTTCACGGACATACCGGTGCACGACTCGCCCGTACTCATCGCGGACCGTTCCGCCCTCACGTTCTGATGCCCGCCGGTCCTCACCCCCGCGGGTGAGGACCGGCCCAGGAGGCCACCGTGCAAGCCCCCGTCGGAGCCGCGCTGAAATCCATCGTCGGCGCCGCCCACTACCGCGACAAGGACGGCGACCTCGTCCCCTTCAGCCGGGACGCGACCCCCCTGTTCTCCGCACGACCCGACGCCGTCGTCTTCCCCGCCGACACACAGGAAGTGTCGGCCGTCCTGAGCCTCGCCACCCGCCACGGCATTCCGGTCGTCCCCCGCGGGGCCGGATCCAACCTCTGCGCCGCCACGGTCGCCCTGCGCGGCGGCATCATCCTGTCCCTCACCCGCCTCGATCGCATCCTGGAGATCGAACCGGCCGAACTCCTCGCCCGCGTCCAGCCCGGTGTCACCAGCGCCGCGCTCGCCGACGCGGCGGCCGACCAAAACCTGCTGTACGCCCCCGACCCCGGCAGCCGCACCGTCGCGACGATCGGCGGCACCATCGCCACCAACGCCGGCGGACTGCGCGGCCTGAAATACGGCGTCACCCGCGACCACGTCCTCGGCCTGGAAGCCGTCCTGCCCACCGGAGAGGTGATCCGCACCGGCGGACGCCTGCACAAGGACGTCGCCGGATACGACCTCACCCGCCTGCTCACCGGCTCCGAAGGCACCCTCGCCGTCCTCACGGAGGCCACCCTCGCGCTGCGGCCCGCGCCCCGGACCTCCGGCACCGGCGTCGCCTACTTCCCCGACCTCGCCGCCGCGGGCCGGGCCGTCACCGCGATCATCTCTGGCGGCGTGCTGCCCGCCACCCTGGAGTTCCTCGACCGATCCTGCATAGCAGCCGTGGAAGCCTTCGCCGGACTCGGCCTGCGCACGGACGCCGGCGCGCTCCTCCTCTTCGGCGACGACGGTGAACCGGACGCCGTCGAGCGGGCCCTGGTCCGCATGAGCGACGCCTGCACCGTCCAGGGAGCGCTGGAGGTCAGCCGAGCCGCCCATATCGCCGAGGCCGAGGCGCTCCTCGCCGCCCGTCGGTGCGCCCTGCCCGCCCTTTCCCGGCTCGGCGCACTGACCATCCTGGAAGACGCCACCGTCCCCCGTCCACGCATCGCGGAGATGGTCGAGCGCATCGGGGAGATAGCCGACCGGCACGACGTCACCATGGCGACGTTCGGCCACGCCGGCGACGGCAACCTCCATCCCACCTGTGTGATCGGCTCATCCGAGGACACCGAGGGCATCGAGCGTGCCGAACGCGCCTTCAAGGATGTCTTCACCACCGCCGTCGAGCTGGGCGGCACCATCACCGGCGAACACGGAGTGGGCGCCGCCAAACTCCCGTACCTGTCCACGCAGCTGGGCGCCGAACAGATCGCGCTGCTGCGCCGGGTCAAGGCCGCCTTCGACCCGGCCGGAATCCTCAATCCCGGAAAGCTGGGTTCATGACCGATGCCGACGCCGACGCCGACCCCGTCTTCGACCCCGACCTCCTGGCCCGGTGCATCTCCTGCGGCTTCTGCCTGCCCGCCTGCCCGACCTACGCCGAGACCGGGGACGAGGCCTCGTCCCCGAGAGGCCGCATCAATCTCATGCGCGCCCTGCAGAACGGGGACCTCGACCCCTACGACCCCACCCTCCAGGAACAGTCCTCGCAATGCCTCGGTTGCCGCGCCTGTGAACCGGTGTGCCCGGCGGGAGTCGAGTACGGCCAGCTCCTGGAACAGTGGCGGGACCACCAGTGGAAGGGACGCGGGCAGCCCCTGCTCGCACGGGCGCTGATGCTGGCGGCCCGCATGCGCCACGGCTTCCGGATACTCGGCATACTGCGCAGAACCGCCACGAGCCGGCCGTCCGAGGACACCACCCCCGCCGCCCCGGTCTCCCTCATGCTCGGGTGCTTCGAACGGGTCCTGTTCCCCGAGGTCAGCCGTGCGGCCAGGAAACTGGTGCCCGACTCGACGGTGCCCGCGGACCAGGGCTGCTGCGGCGCCCTGCACGCCCACAACGGCGACACGGCGGCCGGAGAACGCCTCGCCCGCCGACTGGGGGAGGATCTGCCCGGGACCATCGTGACCACCTCCGGAGGGTGCGCCGCCCACCTGGCCGCCGTCCTCGGCCCGGAGCGGGTACGGGAGATCTCCGCGCACCTGGCCGGCACCGGCGCGACGGGCGAACTGCTGGTGGACGGACGCCGGGCCAGAGTCGCGTTGCAGGACTCCTGCCACCTGCGCAACGGACTCGGTGTGTGGAAGCAGCCCCGCGACCTGATCGGACAGGTCGCCGAGTACGTCGAGCTGCCCTCCGCCGCCACCTGCTGCGGCGCAGCGGGCACCTACGCACTGCTCAGACCTCGCGAGTCCCGCCGCATCCTCGACGCCAAGATCCAGGAGATAGAGGCCGCCGGCATCGACTACGTCGCCGCGGTCAACCCCGGCTGCCTGCGCCAGCTGCGCACCGGCCTGCGCCGCGCACGGTCGCGGGTCGAAGCCGTACACATCGCCGAACTGCTGGCGCGAGCGGCCGAGCACCCGCCCCGTTGACACGTCCCGCCCCGCAACCCACCCACCCGACCACCCACCGAGAGGCAACCATGCCGTCCCTCAGCCCGGCGCCGTCACCGGACAGCACGCCGACCACTCGCCGCACGACCACTCCCCGTACGACCACCGCCGCCGAGGCCGCCACGCGTGCCCGCCAGGCCGCCTCGGCCTTCGCCGCCGTTCCTCTCCCCGCGCGCGCCTCCCTTCTGCGCGACCTGTCCCACACCCTGGGCGAGAACGCCGTCCACCTCGCAGCCGTCGCCGAGGAAGAGACCCGACTCGGAGCCGACCGTCTGCGGGGCGAGATCCGACGCACCCAGGCGCAGCTGGAGATGTTCGCCGACGACGTCGAGGCCGGCGCGTTCCTCGACGTCATGATCGACCCGGCCGACCCCGACGCGCACCCCGCGCCCCGCCCCGACGTCCGCCGCATGCTGGTCCCGCTCGGGCCGGTCGCGGTGTTCTCGGCCTCCAACTTCCCGTTCGCGTTCTCCGTGCTGGGCGGCGACACCGCCAGCGCGCTCGCCGCGGGCTGCCCCGTCGTGGTCAAGGCACACGAAGGGCACCCCCGCCTCTCCGACCTGACCGCCGAGCTCGCGGCCGATGCCCTGCCGCCGGGCGCCTTGTCCGTCGTCCACGGCCGTGAAGCGGGCCGCGGCCTGGTCACCGATCCCGCCGTCCGCGCCGTCGGCTTCACCGGCTCCACCTCCGGCGGCCGCGCCCTGTTCGACCTGGCCAACAGCCGTCCCGACCCCATACCGTTCTACGGCGAACTCGGCTCCCTCAACCCCGTGGTGGTGACCCCGGCGGCCTGCGCGGCACGCGGGGAGACCATCGTTCGCGAGTACATCGCCTCGGTCACCCTGGGCCACGGGCAGTTCTGCACCAAACCCGGCCTGCTCTTCCTCCCGGCCGGCCACGGCCTCGACGACGAGATGCGCCGAGTCATCGCCGCCACCCACCCCGCCACCATGCTCGGCTCATGGATCAGCACCGCCTACCGCACCACCCTCACCGAACTCGCCGCCCACCCCGCGGTGCGCCCCCTGCACCTCACTGATCAGCCCGAAGACCCCCGTGCCGGCGCCCCCGCTCTCCTCACGACCACGGCCGAAGACGTACGGGCCTTTCCCGAACTCCTCGAAGAGTGCTTCGGCCCGACCTCACTCGTCATCACGTACACCACCCCCCAGGACCTGCTGGAAGCACTGCCCGCGCTGCCGGCCGGCCTCACGGCGACCATCCACGGCCAGGAACAGGAAGACGAAGAGCTTGTCCGCCGCTTGACCGGAGCACTGCAAGCCGGACGCCTGGTATGGAACGGCTGGCCCACCGGCGTCGCGGTGACCCCCGCCATGCACCACGGCGGCCCGTGGCCCGCGACCACATCCCCCCTGCACACCAGCGTCGGCAGCAGAGCTGTCGCCCGCTGGATGCGCCCCGTGGCCTACCAGAACATGCCGGAGACACTCCTTCCCGCCCCACTGCGGCGCGCCAATCCCTGGAGGGTCCCCCAGGAAGTGAACGACTCCAGCACGAGACGGGGAGCTGGCCGCCCCGCCGGTTAGATGGAAATGATTTTCATGTACTCTTCGTACTTCCGTTGATCAGCACTACCGGAAGACACGAGCGCGAGCCATGAGAACACCCCGCCGCCCGATAGCCGGCCTGCTCCTCACCCCGCTTCTCGCGGGATGTTTCGCCACCGGCGGCGAGGGCTCGTCGTCCGCCGCCTCCGCAGACTCCGCCGCCCCCGGCGACGGCGGCCGGCTGCGGGTGGCACTCGCGTTCACCCCGGCGCGGAACTTCTCCCCGTACAGCCAGGACGCCTTCCACCTGTCCAAGCTGGGTGTCTCCGAGGGGCTGACCAGGTTGGACGCCAACGGCACCGCCGTCCCCGCGCTCGCCGAGTCGTGGACCAGCGAGCAGGGCGGCCGCAGCTGGCTGTTCACGCTGCGGGACGCGACGTTCCAGGACGGCACCGAGCTCACCGCGCAGGCCGTCGCCTCCGCCCTCACGCACGCCGCCGAAGCCGAGCCCGCCCCCACCGCCCTCGCCGGCGTCGAGCTGACCGCCGAGGCGGTGGGCGATGACCAGGTGCGGGTCGGCACCGGCGGCGCCGACCCGGTCCTGCCCCTGCGCATGTCCAGCCCGAACCTCGCGGTGTTCTCCCCGAAGGCGTACGAGAAGAAGGGCACCGTGAGCCCGGTCGGCACCGCCACCGGCCCCTTCGCGCTCACCAGGATCACCGGCGACACGGCGGCCACTCTCGACCGCTTCGACGACTACTGGGGCGGCAGCGCCCAGGCGCCGGGCATCGACGCCGCGTTCATCGCTGACGGCACCGCCCGTGCCAACGCCCTGCGCACCGGCCAGACGGACATCGCCGAGGCCCTCGCCGTGGCCCAGATCGCGTCCCTGGACAAGGGCACCGTCCACGAGACGAACAACGCCCGCAACACCAGCCTCTACCTCAACACCACGTCAGGCGTCTTCACCGACCCGGGGCTGCGCGCCGCCGCGCGCGCAGCGATCGACCCCTCCGTCATCGCCAAGGACGTCTACGAGGGCCACGCCGAGGCCGCCCAGGGCATCTACGGACCCGCCCTGAACTGGGCGGCGAGCAAGCGGACCGAACCCACCGGACGGGCCGAGGCCACAGAACCCAGCGGGAAGAGCATCACCATTGCCACCTACACCGGCCGGCCCGAGCTCGCCGAGACCGCCCAGGTGCTGCAACAGCAACTGGAAAATGCCGGATTCAAGGTGAAACTGGAGGTGCGCGACTACGCGCGCATCGAAAGCGACCTGCTCGCCGGTACGTTCGACGCCGCCGTCGCCTCCCGCAACATGATGCTCGACACCGGCGACCCCGTCACCGTCCTCGGCAGCGACTTCACCTGCCAAGGGACCTACAACCTGTCGCTGCTGTGCGACAAGCGGATCGACAAGGCCGTGGCGGACGCCCAGGCCGTGGCCGACACCGCCGAGCGACAGGACGCAGCCATGAAGGCGGAGGCGGCCATCCTCGCCACCGACGCCGTGGTTCCGCTCGTACACCTGACGGTCGCCACCGGCATCGGCGCCTCCGTGCAGGGCACGCTGCTCGACCCGTACGACCGGCAGTTCGTCGGAACGGGGACCCGGCGCTGAACGGCATATCCGACCGCCCCCGGCGCGGCACGGCCGCCATGACCGCCGCCCTGCGCACCCTCGCACGCAGCGGCGGGCCGACCATGCTGTGGCGGGCCCTGCTCGCGACGGCCCTGGTGTGCGGGATCGGTCTCCTGCCGTGGATCTCGCGCACCGACCCCGCCCTGACCGTGCTCAAAGCCCGCTCGGCGGAGCACGACCCCACCCCCGCGGCGCTGGCCGCCGTACGCGACGAACTCGGCCTGGACGACGGCCCCCTGGTCCTGCTCGCGCACTGGCTCGGCGGGCTGCCGGACGGGGACGCCGGCCGGTCCTGGATCTCCGGCACCGAGGTCCTGCCGTCCGCGGCAGAGGCCCTCGGCGTCTCGCTGCTGTTGATGGCCGGTTCCCTCGCCGTCGCCACGGGCACGGCCGCCGCCGTGTGTGCCCGCACCGTGCGGCTCGGTTCACGGCGCAGACTCGGCGGGCGCACCTCCAACACCGCGCCGGCGGTACTGGCCGCGCTGCCGGAGTTCCTCGTCGCCGCCGTACTCGCCTCGGTGGTCGGTGTACAGCTCGGCTGGCTTCCCGCCCTGGGCTGGTACGGCCCGCAGTGGATGGTGCTGCCCTCGCTCGCCCTCGGGCTACCCGCCGGCGCGGTCCTCGGGCGCATGCTGGACGATCTGCTGCCCGGCGCTTTCACCGCACCATGGGCGACGTCCGCCGCCGCACGAGGCATCCCGCCGAGCTCTGTGGCCCGGCACGCCCTGCGGTGTTGCCTGCCGGGAATCCTGCCCAACCTCGGACTGTTCGTCGTCGGCCTGACCGGCGGCTCGGTCGCCGTCGAGCAGATCTTCGACATACCCGGCCTGGGCCGACTCACCCTGCGCGCCGCCCTCGCCCAGGATCTGCCCGTCCTGCAGACCGGCACGCTCAGCCTGGCGCTGCTCGCGGCCGCCGTCGGCGCCTTGGCCCGGATCTGCGCCCGGCTGCTGATCGGACCCGCGCTGCGCGACGGCGCCCTCCTCTCCCCGCACCGGCCCGCACCCCCCGCACCCCGGACGCCACCCCTCCTGTACGGGACGCTGCTCGCCGCCGTCATCGGCGCCGGCCTGCCCCGCGACCCACTCGCCCTGCACACCGGCGCCCGCCTCCAAGCCCCTTCCCCAACCCACCCCTTCGGCACCGACGCGCTCGGCAGGGACATCCTCGCCCGCATCTCGCACGGTGCCCTGACGACGCTCGGCGTCGCCCTCGCGGTGAGCGCGGCCGCACTCGTGGCCGGCGTACTGCTGGGCCTGCTCCCAAGGCTGTCCGGGCCCGTGGTCGACACCGTCAACGCCGTGCCGCCCGTTCTGGCCGCGCTTCTCCTCACCGGTGTCCTCGGCAGCGGGCCATGGACCCCCGCCCTCGCGGTGGCCGCCGTCGCCTGGTCGCCGCTGGCCACCCACGCCTCGAACCTGCTGCAGCAGGAGCGCGCCGCGACCTACCTGACCGCCACCCGCTCCCTGGGCGCCAGCCCCTGGTACGTCCTGACCCGCGCACTGCTTCCGGCCGTCCTGCCGCCCGTCACCCGCCACGCCCTGCTCCGGCTTCCCGGTATCGCCCTGTCGCTGGCCGCCCTCGGCTTCCTCGGCCTGGGCTCGCAACCGCCGTCGCCCGAGTGGGGCCTGCTGCTCGCCGAGAACCAGCCGTACGTGGAACGCGCCCCCTGGGCCGTCCTCGCTCCGGCCGCCGTCCTCGCCCTCCTGGGCGCGCTCGCGGTCACGGCCGCGGCGGGCTGGGGCTCACCCCGCCCGAAGGCAGACGGGGGAGTACCCGCCCCCCGGCCGGGGAGGCGGGCGTCGGTACATCCCACGACGCCCGCGGAACCCTCTGCCGAGCCGCTGCCGCCGATCGTGCCGCAACCGCGCACATCCGTCCTGACACCGCACGCGGACTGACGGAAACACGATGACCGACATCTTCGGCCGCGTCCTGCCCCGTCGAACGGCCCGAGCTCCGAAGCCCCCGCGCGAGCGGACCTGGAAGCACCTGCCACCGCTGCTGCGCCTCCTGATCCTGACCCAACTGGCCTTCAACATCGGCTTCTTCGCCGTACTGCCCTTCATGGCCGAGCACCTGGGCACCGCGATCGGCATGGCCGGCTGGATGGTCGGCCTCGTCCTCGGCCTGCGGACCTTCAGCCAGCAGGGCCTGTTCGCGGTCGGAGGATGGCTCGTGGACCGCTACGGCGTACGCCCGGTCGTCCTGAGCGGCTGCGTACTGCGGATCGCCGGATTCGGCTGGCTCGGGTACGCGGAGGCGACCTGGTCCGTGATCGGCGCCGTCCTGCTGATCGGGTTCGCCGCCGCCCTGTTCTCCCCGGCGGTGGAGTCCGAGGCGGCCCGGCAGGCCGTGGTCTGGGAGGAGGAGGGCCACGGCCCGCGCACCCGGGTACTGGCCCTCTTCAGCGCCGCCGGCCAGGCGGGCGCCTTCCTCGGGCCCCTGCTCGGCGGCCTGCTACTGGCCGTGGACTTCCGCACCGCGTGCCTCGCCGGGGCCGGGGTCTTCGCCCTCGTCCTCGCCGGGCACGCGCGGCTCATGCCGCGGCACATCCCCGGGCGGGTCCACATACGAGGGCGGGTCGGCCTCCGCGTGATGCTGCGCAACCGCCGTTTCCTCGCCCTGTGCTGCGCGTACGGCGCCTATCTGCTCGCCTACAACCAGCTCTACCTCGCCCTGCCGGACGAGGTGGAGCGTGCGACGGGCTCCCAGACGTCCCTGTCCTGGCTGTTCGCCCTGTCCTCCCTGCTGGTCGTGTGCGCCCAGCTCCCGGTAACCCGCTGGGCGGGCGACCGGCTCGGCCTGCGCCGCTCCATGGCCACCGGGCTGCTGCTGGTCGCGGCCGGTTTCACGGTCGTGGCTGTCGCACGTCCGGCGGAGTGGACAGGACTCGCCGGACTGCTCCCCGCCGCGGGGTACGTCGTCCTGCTCACCCTGGGCCAGATGCTGCTCGTCCCCGCCGCCCGCGCCCTCGTACCCGACCTCGCCGAGGACGGGCGCCTCGGCCTCTACACCGGGACGCTGTCCTCCGTCTCCGGCCTGATCGTCCTCGCAGGCAGCTCGGCCACCGGCGCCCTCCTCGACCTGGACCTCCCATCCGCCGTCCCCTGGCTGGCCCTCGCCGCCGTCCCCCTCCTCGCAGTCGGCCTGCTCCCCCGTGGCTCCGACGCGGCGCACGGCGCACACCGCGGATCGTCACGGTGAGGCACGACCAACCGCGCGTCCTCGTCGCCCGATGTCATGGCCGATCCCCTTGCCCTGCTCTCGGCGCGCACCGGCCAGACACGCCCCCGGCCGGCGGCCGTACCGAGGTCGGCCGCGCGACGCAGGAGCAGGCGTGGCAGGCGTCGTATACGGCCCCGGGACGCGCCGTGTTGGCGAATTCTGTCGGGTTCGACCGGTATTCGCGGGCGGTCGGGGCGCACCCCCGGGACGTACGGGGCTCATGGGTCGCACGTGGTTCAGGTGGCCGGGAGCTCCCGTGACGGGGCCGGTACCGCAGTGGGTCGACGGGGTGACGGCCGCACATGAGCTACCGCCGCCCCGCTCCCTTGTACGCCCAGCTCATCCAGACCGTCGTAACGCCGCATCTCCAAGCTTCCGTGCACGGACCGCTGCCTGCGGGCGGGTGCGGCGCGGCCCTTCGGCCGCCCCCCTAGCCCGCGCCCCGGGGCCCACTCCACGGCGGCTTCGCGCGGGACGCCGAGCGCCGGGGGTTGGGGTGTGGGTGTGATGTGGTTCACGTGGGGGTGGGGTGGGGTGGTTTGGTGGGGGGTGGGTGTTTTGGGGTGGTGGGTGGGGT